>JAVCCC010000044.1 GCA_030765785.1 Candidatus Aceula lacicola
AAATAACTAAAAGAATTTTACCTCTCATTTTCTCCTCCCGATAATTGGTTAAAACTAAAACGACTTAGAACAGCACGGCGCTGCACTTGCCGAAAAAAATCCAAACAAAGTCATAAATTTAAAAAAGAAATAAATTGCTGCTAAAAATAAAATTAGGGCCGACACCTGCTTAATTCGAAAAAGCCATTTCCCAGACTTTGGCAACTTTGCTAAAAGACCGCTAAACGTTCCAACAAGAATTAAGGAAAATCCAACCCCATAGGAAAAAACAAACAAAAGGCTCGCTGAATGCAACCAATTCTGCTTTGATCCAACATAAAGAAAAAGCGTCCCTAAAATTGGAGCTGTGCAAGGACTAACAACAAGGCCAGAAATCATGCCGAATAAAAAAACAGTCCATAGATTTCGAGGCTTGATTTTACCCTGAAATTTTTTTCCAAAAAAAGGAAAAGATATGATATCTAGAGTCGTCAACCCAAAAAACAACAGAATACATGCGACGAATAAAGGAACAAATGGATTTGCTTGAAAGCTTCCGAAAAGACGACCTGTTAAGACGGCAAACATGCCAAGCCCAGAATAAGTTATGGCAAGACCCAAAACATAGACAAGAGACGCAACAAACCCTCTCATCCTTGTGCCGCTGGTATTAACGCCAGCAATAAAACCTGCTGTAATCGGCATCAAAGGATAAACACATGGACTAAAGCTAACAACAACTCCAGCACCAAAAACAATAAAATAATCAAAAAAATTACCAGATAATTCCATGAACGTATTGTATCATTTTTTTATTAGTAAGAAAATAAATTATCAAAAATTAAAGAAATAAATAGGGCCCCCAAAACTAAGTTTGGGGGCCCTTAAAAACTACAACCAGTAATTTTTTTTCAGATTACTGTTCTTTTTTCTTTGGCGCGAATGCATCTGATGCCATAGCCTCATAAGTAGCCCATTTCTCATCCACATCCTGTTGAGCTAATTCCATCAATCTTTTAGCTCTTTCAGGATCGCTCTTAAAAAGTGCTTTGAATCTATTTTCCTTCATAGCATACTCTGAAAAAGGAATCTTTGGAGCTTGAGAATCTAAAACTAGAGGATTTTTACCTTCTTCTTTTAGAAGCGGATTAAACCTAAACAATGGCCAATATCCAGAATTAACAGCGTCTTTTTGATACTCGAGGCTGCGTACCATCTCGATACCATGAGAAATACAAGGACTATAAGCAATGATTATTGATGGTCCTGAATAATGTTCTGCTTCCAAAAGTGCCTTGACCGTATGTTCGTCTCTTGCACCCATAGCAACATTAGCAACATAAACATTGCCATAGCTCATCATCATGCGAGCAAGATCTTTCTTTGGAGCTGGCTTTCCAGCAGCAGCAAATTTTGCGATTGCTCCTCTTGGAGTTGCCTTAGACATCTGACCACCTGTATTAGAATAAACTTCAGTATCCACAACCAATACGTTTACATCAAATCCAGATGCCAACACATGATCAAGTCCACCATATCCAATATCATAGGCCCATCCATCTCCACCCATAATCCAAACACTCTTTTTGACAAGCGTATCAGCAAGACTCAAAAGCTGTTTTGCTTCTGAAGAATTATCATTCTTAATTTTTTCTTTTAAAATTTCAACTCTTTCTCTTTGAGCAAAGATATCAGCTTCATCAACTTGATTCGCCTCAAGAATTGCCTTAACTAAATCGCCTCCGACTTTAGACTCAAGCTTTTTAACAAGTTCACAAGCAAATTGTTTTTGCTTATCAATTGCAAGTCTAAAACCTAATCCAAACTCAGCATTATCTTCAAACAAAGAATTTGACCAAGCTGGTCCTCTGCCATCTTTATTTTTAGCCCATGGCGTTGTTGGAAGATTTCCTCCATAAATCGAAGAACATCCTGTTGCATTTGCAACAACCATACGATCACCAAAAAGCTGACTAATAAGACGAATATAGGCTGTCTCACCGCATCCAGCACAAGCACCAGAGAACTCAAACAATGGTTGCAAGAACTGTGATCCACGAATAGTAGTCTTAACCTTGCTTCGATCGATATAAGGAATCTTATTAAAGAAATTCCAATTCTTAACTTCCTGATCATGCAATGGTGGCTGCGAATGCATATTTATTGCCTTAAGCTCTGGATTCTCTTTAGACTTTGCAGGACATGCCGTAACACAAAGCCCACAACCCGTACAATCTTCAGGAGCTACTTGAAGTGTAAAATCCATACCAGCCAAATCTTTATCTTTTGCAGGCACATGTTTAAAGGTTTCAGGTGCGCCCTCTAAATCTTTTGGCTCATAAACTTTTGCCCGAATAACAGCATGAGGACAAACTGCACTACATTTTCCGCATTGAATACAAACATCTTTCTCCCATACAGGAATCGAAAGTGCAATATTTCTCTTTTCCCATTGTGTTGTTGCTGTAGGAAATGTTCCGTCGCAAGAAAACGCACTTACAGGAAGATCATCGCCACAAGCTGCCATGATTTCTGAAGTGACCTTTTGCACAAACTCAGGCGCTTGTGCAGAAACAACAGGCGGCATATCAATTGTGCTTGTAACCTCTTTAGGATAATCAATCTCGTTCATATTCTCAATAGCCTTATCAACAGCGTTATTGTTCATCTCGACGACTTGATCACCTTTTTTACTATAAGCTTTTTTAATAGCTTTCTTAATCTCTGCGATTGCTTGTTCCGGAGGAAGAACCCCTGAAATAGCAAAAAAACATGTTTGCATAATTGTGTTAATACGTGCACCCATGCCAGTTGCTTCAGCTACTTTATAAGCATCAATGACATAAAACTTCAACTTCTTATCAATAATCTGTTTCTGAACTTGTTTTGGTAAATTATTCCAAACCTCATCTTTGCTGTAATAGCTGTTTAAAAGAAATACTCCGCCTTCCTCAACATGGCGTAGAATATCATACTTCTTAACAAAAATAAATTGATGGCAAGCTAAAAAACTTGCACGTGTAATCAAGTATGGAGAATGAATAGGATCTGGGCCAAAACGTAAATGAGACACCGTAACGGCCCCAGCCTTTTTAGAATCATAAACAAAATAACCCTGAGCATAATTATCTGTATTCTCACCAATAATTTTGATCGAATTCTTATTAGCCCCAACAGTACCATCAGATCCTAGACCATAAAATACAGCTCGAACACCTTTTGGGTTTTCTGTTGAAAAAGTTGAATCGTATTCAATCGATGTGTTAGTTACGTCATCATTAATACCGACAGTAAAATGATTTTTTGGTTTATCTTTAGACATTTCATCTAAAAGACCTTTGATCATCGCTGGAGTAAATTCCTTAGAAGACAAACCGTAACGTCCTCCAATAACTTTTGGCAATTGATTAAACTTAGATGAACCTTCTTCGAAAAGAGCATGAACAACATCTAAATAAAGTGGCTCTCCACCTGCACCAGGTTCTTTTGTTCTATCTAAAACAGCAATTGTTTTTACTGTTTCAGGTAAAGAATCAATAAAATATTTAAGAGAAAATGGTCGATAAAGTCTTACTTTTAAGACACCAACTTTCTCACCTTGCTTAACCAAATGATCTATTGTTTCATGAGCAGTCTCGACACCAGAACCCATTAAAATAATAACTTTCTCAGCATCTTTTGCTCCAAAATATTGGAACAATTCATATTTTCTACCTGTCAACTTCTCAAACTTTTTCATAACTCCATCAACAATATCAGGACATTTGTCATAATAAGCATTAACTGTCTCACGAGCCTGAAAAAATACATCTGGATTTTGTGCAGTTCCTCGAATAACAGGTTTTTCTGGAGAAAGTGCGCGAGCACGATGAGCAAAAACAAGATCATCATCAATCATTTGTTTAATTACTTCATCATCAATCTGCTCAATTTTTGTTATCTCGTGAGAACTTCTGAAGCCATCGAAAAAGTGCAGAAATGGAATTCTTGACTCAAGAGTTGCTGCATGCGCAATCAAAGCCAAATCCATAACTTCTTGATTTGAACCAGAAGCCAACAGAGCAAATCCTGTGCCACGCGTAGCCATAACATCAGAATGATCACCAAAAATAGAAAGAGCATGTGTAGCAACAGATCTAGCAGCAACATGGAAAACTGTTGAAGTCAGCTCGCCTGCAATCTTAAACATGTTTGGAATCATTAACAATAATCCCTGCGACGCTGTAAAGGTTGTAGTCAAAGCGCCTCTCTGAAGAGAACCATGAACAGCACCAGCGGCTCCACCCTCACTTTGCATCTCCTGAACAAGAGGAATGGTGTCCCAAATGTTGGATTGCTTAGCTGCTGCCCATGCGTCTGCCCATTCGCCCATTGGCGACGAGGGAGTGATTGGATAAATCGCAACAACCTCGCTTGTCTTAAACGCCACATGTGCGGCCGCCTCATTTCCGTCGATCATAATTTGCTTCTTTGCCATCTTGATACCTCTTTCCTTAAATGAGCACATAGCTTGCGCAACTAAAAGGAGCGCCAAGTTATGCGTGCGAATTTATCCCGCACCCAAAGGGTGTCGAGATTTCCACCTTTTATACTTTTGGTCCACCCTTTGCGGCAATTTCCTTGCCTTTATCATTTGTTTCAAATGTTTTAAAATTCTCAACAAACATCTCTGACAGCTCTTTTAATGTTTGATCATAGGCATCCTTGTCAGCCCATGCATTACGTGGATTTAAAACATTTTCATCAACATTTTCTAACTTCTTTGGAATTTGTAAATCAAAAATCGGAAAAGCTTCAAACTCTGCATTCTCAATGCTACCGTCTAAAATCGCATCAATAATGGCACGTGTTTGTTCAATATCCATTCTTTTCCCAACGCCATATTTTCCGCCAACCCATCCAGTGTTAACCAAATAAGCCTGAGAACCGTGCTTCTCCATTTTTTGTCCTAAAACTTCCCCGTATTTTGTTGGATGAAGCAATAAAAATGCTTGTCCAAAACAAGATGAAAATGTCGCCTGAGGCTCCTTGACGCCAAGCTCAGTTCCAGCGACTTTAGCTGTATATCCGCTTAGAAATTGATACATCGTCTGTTCTTTAGTCAATTTTGAAACTGGAGGCAATACTCCATAAGCATCGCATGTTAAGAAAATAATTTTCTTTGGATGATCACCAACTGATTCTGGCTTAACAATCTTTTCAATATGTTCAATCGGGTACGAAACACGTGTATTTTGCGTTTTTGCTGAAGATGAAAAATCCACATTACCCTTTTCATCAACAACAACATTTTCTAAAAGTGCATTTCTTTTAATCGCATTGTAAATTTCAGGCTCTTTCTTTTGGGAAAGATTAATGCATTTTGCATAACATCCACCCTCAAAATTATAAATACCATGCTTGTCGCACCATCCATGTTCATCATCACCAATCAAATCTCTTTTAACATCGGCCGACAATGTTGTTTTTCCAGTTCCAGAAAGACCAAAGAAAAAGGCTGTATCCCCATCTTTTCCAGCGTTTGCCGAACAATGAAATGATCCAATGCCATCAAGCGGCAAATAATAATTCATAACCGAAAAAATACCTTTTTTGATTTCTCCACCATACCAAGTGCCAAGAATAACAGCCATCTTTTCGCCAAGGTTAAACACAGCACCAACTTCTGAACGCATACCATGGCTTTCAAAATCAGGAAATGTCGCCTTGCAGGCATTGAAAATAACAAAATTAGGTTTAAAGTCCTTTAATTCTTCTTCGGTAGGACGAATAAACATATTTTTAACAAAATGAGCCATCCACGCGACCTCTGTTACCAGCCGAACTGAAAGCCTTGTTTCTTTAAAAGCACCACAAAAACCATCCATTACATAAAGCTTTTTTCCGCTTAATTGATTGAGACCGGCTTTCTTAAAATCAGCCCAAGCCTCTTGGCTCATGCGTCGATTATCTGAACCATTATCCCCATCTTTCCACCAAATATTTTTTGTAGAAGACGGTTCATCAACAATATATTTATCTTTTGGGGAACGGCCAGTATATTTTCCAGTATCAACCGTAACAGCTCCAAAATTGGTCAATGTTGCTCTCTCGTAACCTTCTAGTGCTGGATTCATTTCATGCTGAAAAAGCTCTTCATAAGACAAATTGTAAAAAACTTCTTGTACGTCTGTTATGCCATATTGGGATAGATCGATTTTTGCCAATTTCCTTCTCCTTTTTAGCAGTTAATAATATTAAACTAAATAATAAATGGAATTATACCACGATTGATATAAATTGGAAGAATTAAATCTTGGTTATTTTATGTGTCTGAAAAAAACTATTCTCTATGCCATTTTTGTTTTAAATTGTCAAATTCATCAGAAGTATAATGACCTACGTCCAAAAGAGACGCGTCTAAAATGTCTCCTTTGGCGCTAAATGGCTGCAAAATATAACGCTTTGCTCCCTGCAAAAAAGAAGCAATGTTAGAAAGATCTTGATCGCTTAAAAATGGCTTTACTACAGTTGTGCGAAACTGGTAATCAATGCCAGAATTCAAAATAAGATCAATGCTCTCTTTTATCTTGGATTGATCAATCTGAACACCAGTAACATCACTATATTTCTCCAAAGGCGCTTTTACGTCCATAGCAACATAATCAATCAGCTTTTCTTTAATCAAATCATCAAGAACTTCTGGATTATTACCATTTGTATCCAATTTCACAAAAAAACCAAGATCTTTAACTTTCTTTAAAAATGCCTTTAAATCACCTTGAATAGTCGGCTCACCGCCAGTGACAACAACACCTTGCAGCTGATCTTGACGTTTTTCTAAAAACTCTAAAATTTCTTGCTCTAAAATTGGTTCGCTAAATTTCTCTGGAAGAACCAAATCGGGGTTATGACAAAAAGGGCAGCGGAAGTCACACCCTTGGGTAAAAACCACCGCTGCCATTTTTCCTGGAAAATCAATTAAAGAAAATTTCTGAAAACCACCTATTCGCAACATTTGAGTTTTGAAATTTTATACGTTTTTCTTTGATAAAACTCTTCTTTTTTGCCCTTATTCCATTGTTGCACAGGACGCAAATATCCAACAACGCGAGAATAAACTTCACAATCGCTCTCACATTTTGGACAGAAAAAAGTTTCGCCTGCAATATAGCCACAATTTGGGCAAACACTAAATGTTGGTGTAATCGTAAAATATGGCAATTTATATTTATGACAAACTGTGCGAATCAACGCTTTCAAACTTTCAGTGTCATCAATTTTCTCACCAACAAAACCATGCAAAACCGTACCGCCTGTATATCGACTCTGCAAATCATCTTGAAGATCTAAAACCTCAAAAATATCATCAGAATACCCAACAGGAAGATGAGTTGAATTCGTATAATAAGGTTCTCGTCCCTCGGCATAAAAATCTTCATTAGCACATTTAATATCCTTAAATTCATCTTTATCTAGCCGTGCTAAACGATAAGAAACGCCTTCGGCTGGAGTTGCCTCCAAATTATAATTATTACCTGTTTCTTCTTGAATCTCGATCATTCTATCGCGCATATGATCCAAAACTTTAGCTGCAAAAGTACGACCTTTTTCTGAAGAGATATCTTCACCAAACATATTCAAACATGCTTCGTTCATCCCCACCAGCCCGATGGTTGAAAAATGATTCTTCCAATACGCATCAAAACGTTTTTTCACATTTCTCAAATAGAAGCTAATATATGGGTAAAGATTACCATCTGTAAATTTCTCTAAAACTTTTCTCTTAATCTCTAAACTTTCTTTCGCCAAAACGATAAGCTCATCTAATTCTTTAAAAAACTTTTCTTCATTCTTTGTCTTATAAGCCAATCTTGGTGTATTAATTGTAACAACACCAATAGAACCTGTTAACGGAGATGAACCAAAAAGTCCGCCACCACGCTTGCGCAATTCTCTATTATCTATACGTAAACGACAGCACATGCTGCGCGCATCGTCTGGACTCATATCAGAATTAACAAAGTTGGCAAAATAAGGAATACCATATTTTGCAGTCACTTCCCAAAGCATAGAAAGATTTGGATTATCCCAATTAAAATCTTTTGTAATGTTATATGTTGGAATTGGAAATGTAAATACGCGTCCCTTAGCATCACCTTCGATTAAAACCTCAAGGAATGCCTTGTTGAACATATCTATTTCTTCCTGGAATTCCCCATATGTTTCTTTTTGTGGAACACCGCCGACGATAACAGACTTCTCTTTATAGTGTGAAGGAACGTTAAGGTCACATGTTACGTTTGTAAATGGTGTCTGAAATCCAACACGCGTTGGAACATTGACGTTAAAAACAAATTCTTGCAAAACTTGTTTTACATCCTTGTATTTTAGATTATCGTATCGGATAAATGGAGCAAGTAATGTATCAAAGCTTGAAAATGCCTGAGCTCCTGATGCTTCTCCTTGAAGAGTATAAAAGAAGTTAACAAGCTGACCTAAAGCACTTCGAAGATGCTTTGCTGGCTTTGATTCCATCTTTCCAACTGCTCCCTGAAATCCAACTGTCAAAAGATCCTCAAGATCCCATCCAACACAATAAACACTTAAAAGACCAAGGTCATGAACATGAAGGTCACCCTTGGTATGAGCTGTTTTAATTTCTTCAGGATAAATTTTATTAAGCCAATACACTTTGCTAATCTCAGAAGAAACATAGTTATTTAATCCTTGAAGCGAAAATGCCATGTTGCTATTTTCATTAACCTTCCAATCAGCTCGACTCAAATACTGATCCACCAAATTAACATTACTCGCTGAAGTAATTTCACGAATCTTGGTATGCTGATCACGATAAATGATGTAAGATTTAGCCGTCTTTTTATAAGGGGAAGAAATAAGGACTTCTTCAACGATATCTTGAATTTGCTCAACATTTGGCTTTTCATCAACAGTTGCCATTTGAATGGCGATATTAACAACACGCAGTGTTAGCTTTTCAGCAACATCGCGTCCAAACTCACCGGTTGCTTCACCAGCTTTTTGGATCGCTTTTGTAATTTTTTCAGCGTCAAACAACTCTTCTACGCCGTTACGCTTCATAATTTTTGCGAGAACATCTGTTGCCTGCATCAAAGCACCTACCCTTCCGTATAAAAAATTAATGAATAATAACGTCTACCTCAACCAATGATTACCTATCATAAACCACAATATATGGTGTGTCAAGCATTTATTTTAGCCATATATTGTACTTGCTGAAAATCTAACTGCTTTGGGATTCTTTGAAATTTCCATGACGATGCGCGGTCTTTTCATCGTCCAAGGGCTTGTATTTTTTAGTTTCGATATCATAAACAGAAACAACATTAAGATGAATGAAGTACTTTTTAATATCATCCATTTGAACTCTTGTCAATGGTTTTGTTGCGCAAGGACGAAGCGGCGTATTGATTTGGACCTCATCTGGAGCAATCTTTTTTGCTATTTCAGCAATTTGCTCAGCTCTTTCCCTGTTTTCCTCGACGAACATAATTTGCAGGGCCAATTTTCCTTTAAATCTTTTTTTAAAAACTAAAAGTCCATCAACAACAGAATCAAAATTAATTGTGTCTACCGGCTTGTTAATATTCAAAAAAGTTTTTTCGTTATTGGCATCTAATTTTGCTAAAACAAAATCGCAATTCATCAAATCATCTTGCACATCCGCCCGATCGATCAAAGATGAATTTGTAATCACGGCAATCTTTTCTTTTCGTACCTTTTTGATCTCGTCAATCATCTCGCCTAAGTTCTTGGCAAGCGTCGGCTCGCCAGATCCAGAAAACGTAATATAATCAATGTTCAAATCCTTGACCATCTTAATCTCGTCGACGATCTGATTTGTCAAAATAAATTCTTGTCTTTTAACGCCGAAATCAAGCGTGTCGCCTAACTGACAATACACGCAATTATAATTACAAATCTTTTCTGTTCTGGAAATAGGATCTACCCCGAGAGAGAACCCTAAGCGCCAAGAATATACAGGCCCATAAATATATTGGTAGGATTGGTTTTGCATTTTAGAATAAGTCTTAGTCTACAATATCAAATTTTTTAGAAAAACAAAGATTAAGAATTTTTACGAAAGGGCAATATTTAAAACATCATGCCGACCTAAAACACCGACTAGCTCGTCCCCATCAAAAATAGGAATTGTATGAACTCTTTTTCTATGCATCGTCGCAATAGCCTTGGCAACTTTATCGGTTTTCTGAAGAGAAATGATATTGCGACTAGCATGCTCTCCGACGGGTTTCTGAGAAATAACCTGAAGTTCATCGATGCGATGCTTTCCTTCTGAAACAGCTTTGGCCATCAAGTTAAGAAGGTCTGTGGTTGTAAAAACTCCTACTAATTTTTCTTCACTGTCATTGCTAATGACCAAGATACCGTTAATCTGATAACGAAAAAGAAGATGTGCGACATTCCCAATCGAGATATTCTCCTTAATCTTGATGGGATGGTCACACATAATCTCATGAATTTCAATATTATGCATAATTTTCTTTAATTAGAATTATTCTCCAGCAATTTCACCGCTTGGCAAAAATGTTGGCAACGCACGAGCGGAGAGCTCTTTGTCCATCATCAAAATACCATTTCCTTCTTTCCCAATATATTTTAGTTTTCCTAAAATATCACTCGGATTCTTTTCTTCTTCAACTTGCTCAGTGACAAACCAATCTAAAAAAATTATAGACGCATTATCGTTGTCTTTTTGAGCCATGACATAAAGATCATTGATACTTTTTGTAATAAACTTTTCATGCGTCAATGTTTTCTCAAAAATATCTTGAACAGAAGAAAATTTAGAATCTGGTTTATCAATCGCCTGAAGCTCAACCGCTTCTCCTCGCTCACCAATAAAATTATAAAACTTCATCGCATGAGAAAACTCCTCTGATGCCTGAATCTTCATCCAATGAGCAAATCCATCTAAACTTTCACTCTCAAAATATGCAGACATCGCTAAATAAAGATACGCTGAAAATAACTCTCTATTAATCTGATCGTTCATCTCTTTAACTAATGTTTTATTCATTATAAACCTCTCTTCGATTTCTAATAAAATAAGTATACTCTTTTTTAAAAAAATCGCTATTTTTTTATCCCAAAAAGCTTAAATCTGCAGGCTCATAATATTCTTTTGGATGCTTGCAAGATGGACAAGTTTCTGGCGGCTCTTTGCCTTCATGAATAAATCCACATTTGGCACATTTCCATTTAATCGACTTTTCTCTCTTGTAAAGGGTGCCATCCTCAACCATCTTTAAAAGCTTTCTATAGCGTGCCTCATGCTCAACTTCAACTTTTGCAATCTGCTCAAAAAGACGCGCAGCATCTTCGAAGCCTTCTTCTTTTGCTTCTTTTGAAAAAGTCGGATACATCTCTGTATTCTCGTAATGCTCACCATCAATGGCTTCGTTTAAATTCTTAACCGTATCTCCGATCCCATTAAGAAGCTTAAACTCATCTTTGGCATGCTGCATCTCGTTGGCTGCTGATTCTTCAAAAATCTTCGCCACATACACATAGCCTTGTTTTTGGGCTATCTTTGCAAAATAAGTATATTTATTTCGCGCTTGCGATTCACCCGAAAAAGCTGCCATCAAATTCTTTTCCGTTTTTGTTCCTTTGATATCTGCCATTTTGTTTCCTCCGTATTATAATGTTACTATTGTTAACTTTTTAAACCCAAGCGACTTTTGAATCTCAATATCTGGGCCTGCTTGGCATTATTTAAATTTTGTCTTTTGGTTCTTTATTAATACCCTACAAAATTTTCTGCCTTTATCTTCTTTTCATCGCACCCAATTTCTAAACAAATATTTTTCATAACAACAACCATCTTCGGCGGTCCAAAAATGAAAATCAGCCGCTCTTTACAGTCAGATAGATGTTCTAAAATAAAATTCTTATCAATCAATCCTTTAAAGAATTTCTTATCTTTTGGCTCACCTTCGGCAACCGTCCAAACAATTTGAAAATTATGATGCTGATTGTTCCAATCTTCAAGCTCTTTTTTAAAAGCAATATCCTCTTCCTTCATGTTCGAATAAAGAAGCCTCATATCAGAAGAAATATTATTCTCTAAAACATGTTCAATAATAGATATTGCAGGCGTAATCCCAATTCCTCCGACGATAAAAGAAACCTTTTCATGCAAAGAATCAAACGTACAGGTTCCCATCGGTCCGTTCATTAAAACTTCATCATCTTTTTTTAACGACCAAAGCCTTTGAGAAAAATTACTTTCTGAACGTCTTTTGGTCACTTCGATATATTCTTTCTCCGGCGCACACGAAAAGGATAAATATTTATTCAAATCTTTATTATCTTTGTTCAGCTCATCAAAAAATACTTTTAAAAACTGACCTGGAGCAAATTCGACCTTATTCTCTGGTGAAAACCGAAAACTTTCAATCGCCTCAGCTCTCTTAATCCGCTCTATAAATTTTACCCTAAATTCTCTCATTTTTTCTTCTTTCCATTCAAGCATCCAGCGCAGGTTCCATAAAAATATCCTTGAAAATCATCAATAATATGCCCATCCACCGTATTTGTTCTAAGGGCACTGCAAACCGGCATGTGAACATCAAAAATTTTATTGCAAATTCGACATGAAAAATGATGATGCGGTTCTTTTTTCATCTCATAAAAAGATTTGTTAAAATCAATCTTTATTTCCCGAAGCAATCCCTTAGCGCAAAAATTCTCTAAAATTGAATAAACAGTCCCTAAAGAAATAGCTGGCACCTTTTTTTGTGCTGCCCGATAAACTTCATCAGCACTCAAATGCCCTCTCGCTTTATTGAAAGCAAGATACACCGATAAACGCTGTGGTGTCACTTTAATTTTGAGTTCTCTTAAGATTTCGCTTGTTTGCTGCATGATTTTATTTTTGTCTTTCGCGTCGGTGGCGATAAATCGATAATATTATCAATTTTAACTTCGATGAGATATTTTGGATCTATCGGGAGGTGTGCCTCAAAATGCTTTTTTGATTTTGCTCCAATGCTTACGCTTCTTTGTACTCGCTTTGTAATTCTTTGAACAACACGAGCTTCCCATTGATCAAGAATTTCTTTTTTTATTTCACTCTTTGGAATAATTTTCGCTTTTCCTTGAAGGACGTACCCTTTAAAAGCATGCTCATCTAACGCTGTAACACTGATCGTTGGATTCTTTTTTAAATTACAAAATGTGCGATACAAATAAAGATCTGTTAAAAAAAGCTTGTCCTTTTTTCCAACGCCCACAAGACCCTTGACCGAGCAATGAATCGCGCCTTTTTCATTCAACGTTGAAACAATAACGGCATGGCTTTTTTCAAAAAACTGAACAATCTCTTTTGGTAATTTCATTCTTAACCTATCTTCTCTTTTATCTTATCGACAACACTTTTTAAATTTTCCAATTCGCTGTCATCAGGAACAAACTGACTATAGCGCCCTTCACCCATCAACTCAAAACCAGCATCAGCAATCGATTGCTCAAACTCTTTAAATCCTATTTTGGACCAACCATAAGAACCAAATGTAGTGGCATAATGATTTCTTGTTTTCAAACCTTTTAAGTACATTAAAAGCGCTGCCATTGTTGGAAGCATGCGATTATTTAAAATTGGCGTTCCAAAAAGCACAAACTTTGAAGTCAAAATGTCTGTCACAATATTAGAAATATGCACCTCTTGAAGCCCAACCATTTTAACTGGCAAACCTTGAGCATCAATCAAATGTTTAAACTTTGTGGCCATTTGACGCGTTGAATTCCACATCGTATCATAAGCAATCAAACATTTATTTTCTGATTCATAATTAGCCCATTTATGATACAAAGATAAAATTTCTAATAAATCTTCTTTTGTTCGCCATATAAGTCCGTGTGACGGACAAATCATCTCAATAGCGAGCTTTGAGGCTGCTTCTAAAGCCTTTAAAACCTGATTGCCATATGGCATGACAATATTGGCATAATATTTAGCTGCATCCTCAAAAACAATGTCAGAGCCAACCTCATCGGCATAGCGTTCATCGCTTGCCCGATGTTGGCCAAAAGCATCATTCGAAAAAAGAATCTTATCGTGCGCAGAATATGTGACCATAGAATCTGGCCAATGAACCATTGGCGTTAAAAGAAAGCTTAATGTTCTCTTTCCTATGTTAAGCTCATCGCCTGTGTTGACAATCTTAAACTTCCAATCTTTTTTGAAATGTCTTTTAAGCTCTTGGGCCCCCTTAGGCGAACAAACAACTTCAGCATTCGGGCAATATTTTAATATTGCATCAATCGATCCAGAATGATCCATCTCTGTATGATTGGATATAATATATTTTATTTTCGCAGGATCAATGACTTCTTTAATACGATCAATCATTTCTTCAGCGCCATAATGCTTAACTGTATCGATTAATACTGGAGCTTCATCCAAAATAAGATACGCATTATACGTTGAACCTACCGGCGTTTCATATCCATGAAAATTCCTAAGATCCCAATCAATATAACCTGTCCAATGGATATCTTTAACAATTTGATGCATGTTCTCTCCTAATATTTTTATTCTTCTACAACTTCAAAATCTTCTTTTGATACGCCACATTCTGGGCAAACCCATGTATCTGGAATCTCTTCAAAAGATGTTCCTACTGCGACACCGTTATCTGGATCTCCGACAGCTGGATCATAGACGTAACCGCAAACTGTACATTTATATTTCTTCATAATAACCTCCTTTAAATGAGCACCTGACTTATGCAGCCTCTTGTCTTTAAAGGCAAACATCAAGTCAGCCTGTACGAATTAATCCAGTGAGCTGCGCGTCCTAGCGCAACGAATCTGGAATTCCTTATCTAAAACTTTAAACATATTACCACAAAGAACTTTCCAAAACATACTTTTTATATCTAGGAATGATTATTATATAGAAACTATTCCTGTTGTCAAGAAGAAAATAATAGATGCAATTGCCCGGATTGCCCGGCCGGGCAACTCTTACCTTCTCCGTCGATCCAAACAAAGTTGCCCAAATTGCCCACTGGGCAACTTTTTTAGATTAAAATTTTTCTTTTAGTTTAATGTGCGTAACTTAATTGGAGGTTTTGGTCATCTTCTTCGACTGCGCCAAGAAACGCAGGAAGATTAACAACCGGTGTGACGTTGATAATAACAGGATAAAGTCCGTTAATCTGAATATTTCTAAAATTAGCATTATTTAAATTAAATTCAAAACCATCTCCTTTAGATTGAATATCCATATCCATTGTATCAGCTCCGAGATCGATACCCCCAAGTTCTTCTTTCGAATCTTCAAACGAAATCTCAAGCTGCTTTTCCATCTGACCCTCAACCTCATCTAAGATATCATCAGCCTTTTCACTCGATAAATATAACCACCGATAAACTTGGTTCTCACCCTCACCGTCTTTTTCTACCGGCGGCAAACGCTCTTCTTCAATAGGAATTGTTTCAAACCCTTGACCCCCTAATGCATCTTCGGCCGCCTGATCTCCAGCTTCAGCAAAAAATATTGGCTTTTCACTAGAATCTTGTTTTGCCACTTCAATAAGCCGAGCAAGAAGCAAATTTGAAAAACCTTTCTTTTTGTGAAATTCCGCAACTTCGATAGCATCAAGATGATAAACAAGCTCCATTGTTGTAGCATCTTTCTTAAAAGAAATTTTTCCGTCAGAAGTTACCGGACTTTTAATCTTCCGGAAAGTTTGCATTGCAACGATTTCTCCATCCTTACCTTCTAACCGAACAACTACCATTCTATAATCATTTAAATTGTCAACAGGTTTATCCCAATAAAAATCCTCAACTTGATCAACATTTTTGTCCGCCTCTTTTTTACCTTCTGCTTCACGTTTTCTCGTAGCCACCCACTCGTCCCTAGCTTTCTTTCTTTTTTCAAGTGCCTGCTCTCTTTCTTCATCATTAGAATTCTCATCAAGATATCCAACTTCTTGAACATAAACCTTTTGCCCTCGAAATTCCATAAAACCATCGATTATGAGAGCAGAAGAAATTATGCCACCTTTTGACGCTAAAGCCTCATCAAGCTTTAATTTAATTTCACCGCGCTCTTTGCCGCTCACAACTCTAAAATCGCTCGGATCTAAAAGCTGCATTTGCTCCATTTTCGTATCATAAATATAAGGCGTCCCATTATAACGAAAATGAATCAAATTTACTCCTTTATTGATAATAACAACCTTTTTTTCCTCATTAGGTTTGCCAGTAAAAACAAGACCATCATCTGCAACAATTTTGCTTAAATTAACTCTAGAAGCAATTTCTCTAACCGTAGTTATTTTCGAACTCCACTGTTTAAGAAATCTTTTTTGATTTTCAAAGTTAACCGTCATCGTCCGTTGATTAGGCTTTAGTCCCAAAACTTCTTGCGCATAAAAAATAGCTTTGGCATAGTTAGCTTCTTCTTCCGATTTTGGTTCTAATATAATAGAAAATTCCTGACCATCAAAAACTTTATCAAAATGCTCTAAAAACAAAGCAAAAGCCATTTTCCAAGAATGACTTTGTTGTTGACTTAAATCAACAAAAAAATCCTGAATATGAACGACGTTCACTTTCTCACCCTTAGTTTGATCATCTATTAAATAGGAAACAGCTCCGGCATCATCCGCAAAGGCGACGTCAACTTCATAATGAACAGCAAATAAAACATCTCCATTCTCTGAGTATTCACCAAAAGGATTACGCACCACAAAAAGATATTCATTCTCAGCGAGAATTCTTGGCCAGGTAGTCTCAAATTTCTCTTCAAAAGTAAGTTTATTGAAAATAGAGGATAAAATCTCTCGGACCTCTTTTCGGTTCGCTCTTGAATCTAACACCATACCTTCACGTTGTTCGCCTAAATCATCGACAAAAAATACATTAAAAAGTTTTTGATTAGAGATATCATGATAAGATTTACGCCCTTTGATAATCAGATTAGCTACAAGAAGCAAGATATCCGTAGACAATTTTTCATCACCATTTTCTTCAATTTCTCCTGCAAGAAGATTCAAGAATGCAAACATAGAACCAATTGGGTTCCTAAGATCATGGATTATATCTTTTCGCATTAACTTTGATATGTTTAAATCAGAAACAAATCCAAGATCAGAAATAAAAAGCCCCATATCTGAAATTGTTGCCATAAGATCAACTAGCCTATCCTTTGAAAATTCTTCTTTTACAACTTTAGCTATTTCAAGAATTAACTTATCTCTTTCTACAATAAGATTCGGACTTGATTCTAATTTAATCTGCTCTTGAATCTTTGCGAAATCTCTTAAATCTTTTAAGAATAAATTAAACCCAGTTCTTCTTTTTTGTGTATCAGAAAAAAAACTCTTTATAATCAAATACCCCATCATAGCTCCAAACTTGTTAAATTCTCCTTTCTGAAACACATATTCATCACCAGATCCATTCTCCTCAATATCTTTTCCTGAATTAAGTTCAATATTTAATTTCAAATTTTCAGTATAAAAAAGAACATATTCTCTAAACAATTTTTCAAAAAGCGAACAATTATTTTTATTTAAAAAAACGGTGCTTTGAATCTCAAGAGATGGTCCAAAAGCCTTGAGAGTCTTCATAGCATAAGTATTGCCTTTCCCATCGTTATTATTTATCACACCAATTCCGGAGATACTAGGCAAGAAATCCTGATGAACTAACCCTTGATCGGCAGAAAAATGGTGAGGAATATAAACTTTATCTAACAAAACTTGATTAGTGTCAATAATCTGGTCTTCTGTTATTGCTTTACCCCCTTTTTCTGGATTATAAAGGTCTCGCATAGCTGACAATTTAGAATCTATCTGAAATCCTATAAAAATTTTCTCTCCCGTCCTCTTATCAAAAACAAATTGAAGCTGATATCCAATAATATCTCCAGAAACTCCTCCAAAATACTGACTTGCTACATCCATATGATTGATAATATTTCCATTTTGATCTCGGCTAAAAAATACTGTCTCACCTGTTTCTCTATTAACAAGCGCCTTGACGCCTAGAATTCTATGATAACGAGGGTTAAAATCTATGCCTTCAATACTAAATATGCGAGCTCGCAAAACAGGATTAAGCCCCGCAAGCGGTATAACAGAATACATCTCATCAAGGATTTTACCTGTTAAAATAGGAGAAACGCCATCAATAACATCAACTTCTAAATCTCCAGAAACATCTCTTATTTTTATTTCTTGCTCTTGTTTCTTTTTAACTCGAACTAATATCGCTATTGCAGACTCTTGACCCTCTGCGACAATCTCATGTTCTAAGAGATTAAGATCCATTCCTAATCGAATCATCTCGCCGAATAAACCTTTAATAATCTGAATTTTTTCTTGCGCAGCTTCATCTTTCAGAAAACTAAAAACAGCAAAAAGGTTGCCTCCCGCGTTCACATTGCTATATGCTGAAATAAATTGATTCAAATAAGAGGCCACTTCTTCTTCAGGGTTTATACAATTAATTACGGAAATAACCTTATCGGCGCCAATCGGATTATTTTCTTCATCTAAAAATCTTCCAGCAAATCTCGTACGATTAAAAACAACATCTGCTCCTGCAAGAGGATCGTCCACAAAAATCTCAATATTCTTTTTTTCGGAATCCACAAAAAATTCTTTCAAAAATATACTCGTCATTGGACCAATGCCAAAAATTTTCATTTTTTGGTCTTTTCCTAAAAAAACTGTCGACCAAATAGCACTTTGAATCGTTTGAAGATACTTGTTAATACCTTGATAAAAATTATTAAAAAATGTCTTATCAATACTACTAAGAGGAGAAGCCGTTTGTTTTTTTGTTAACTCATAAACCGTTTTTCCTATTTTTCCCCATTCGAAATGAGTACCGTGTAAATTAGTTCCTAAAAAATCATAGCTGTCTTCATCGGATAAAATAGTCTTTTTAATATCAAACTCTTCCATCAAAGCTGGAATATATTTACCCTCTCTTGAGCTAGTCTTAATAATAATCTTAGCTCCTTTTTTAAACTTTTTCATAACATCAAAATTCTTAATTACGGCAACGAGAGATTCCACTGCTATAGAATTAGGATTTACCAAAAGAATATAGTCTAAAGAATTATCGGGCAAATAGAGAAGAATATCTGCTTCAGCACGAGCAACAACTAAATTCTCTAAACCTTGCGTTTGCGCAGGAAGTCGTCTTTTTTCAAACTCTTCAGCATTGTCTAAATAAAGTCTTGGAGCTCTTTCTTTGTCAATAGCGTATTGATCTGTTGTAATGGACACAATATCTTTCTTTTGATTCAATTCCGCAATCGCCCTAACAGCTTCAGCATCTCCTCCTCCAAACTCTAACAAAAGCTTTTTACCATTTTTCTTGCTTTCATTAACTAAATTATAAACTTTCCCAATTTCTTCCTTTGTATTATCAAAAGATAATAAGACATACTCAAGCTTGTCTCGAGAAAAAATCCATCCTTTATCTCTTGCCGCCTCAATTTCACTCCTTGTATTTTCATAAATCTTTAAAACATCTCGAACGTACAATGCCATTTTTTCATTCAATTCTTCAGAAATCTTGTTAGCTCTTCCAATAAGCAAGGAAGAATTCTTTAGCGTGCTTGAAACATGTCGAAGCTTAACAGGAGATGCAGATCCGGTCGCTTGCCTGATATCATTAGTTGGAACAATGGCTTTCTGTGTATTGCCAAGAAAACTCATCCCTCCTGAAAAATATTTGCGGGGAACATTGCGTTTTTCATACTGATCATATTCAACTTTAACAAAATCACATACACCTTTTTTAAATGCATCAAGATATTGATTATAAATCTTTTCTCGGATTTCCTTATCCTCAACATCCACACCAGAAATCTTTGCTTGGTTGCTATATTTTTGATTTAAAATCGAACTTTTAAGAGTATTCTTAAACCAAGTTGCCAAAATCAAAGAATTATAAATTTGACGAAGGCTTGCAAAATTTTTGCCGCTGTTCACTTCTTTTTCAATTTGAGGCAATACAATCTCACGGACAATCTGAGAAGATATATTATTAACTTCTTTTGTTTCCTGAGCGCTATTTATTTTTGTTCCTATTTTTTGATTATCCAAATTATTTTCAAGGGACAAATAATCTTCTTCAAGCATAACTTTTAAATGACTTTTAACAACAAATGCACGAGGTCCATTTTCATAAACAACCGCTTTTTCTGGAACAATCCATACCTTGTTAAAAGTATTAACAGGAATTTGCGTAGTCCCATATTTCTCAAAGGCTTGCTTGTAAATTCGATCCCAAAATCGCTTTCCAAGCTCATCTTCCGGATAAATAAGCGAAGCTGTAATTTGCTTTAGAATATAATCTTGCGCTAAAAGATCACGCCCCATTTCTGTCTGGCTAAATGCATCTGGAATGATTCGATCTTCTTCATACGGAGAAAGATTCACCCAAAGATCATTTTCTGGAATAGTCAGTGATGCCAAGAAATATTTAATAAGTTTTTCGCTTTCCTTCTCAAAGTCTGCATCACTTAAAGATGTGTCCCCCACATCAACAATAAAATCAAGCTCAAAAGGATTCTCAGGATTAACCCGAACACCTCGAAGCAAAACAGGCGCAAAGCTCGGAGTAAGCGTAACCATTTCTCCAGGTACAGGCAAAAAACTTAAACTCTGCGCAAAAGCAGCTGAAGGCATAATCATATTGACCAAGAATGCAAAAATTACAAACCAGCTTAAGAGATTACAATAAGGTTTTTGTATAAACTTTCTACTCATAAGTAATATTCCTTAAAATATAAATATAAAAATAATCTACCCTAACACACCAAGTATATACAATAATATGAAGAAAAAAAGGTCATTTTGACCCTTTCAGGAAAACGTTTTCTTTATTATCCATATTAAGATTAACATTAAGGGGCGACTTGATTTCTCAAGTCGCCCCAAATATAGCACATCTTATTACCTTTTGCTATTTAATCCCTATTTTTTTTAAAATCATCATCATCAGGCACCAATTGGTAAAAGCAGACTGAAGCAAATTAGCTCCAATAAACGCCGTAAACCAAAGCCAGCGTATATCAACCCAAACAGCTAGCGCAAGGCTAAGCAAAATCATAAAACCTGCAATCCCTCTTAGAATTCTTTCCATTAAAACCTCCAATCCTTTTAAAATGAATAGCGAATGCGCGTATAAATATTCTTATTTCGTTTCATCTGGCCAAATTCTGTTGTGTCGTCCTCGCCCCAAGGTAAATTCGCACCAAATGTTACTTTCCACTGATCGCTAATATCATAGCTGACAGATGACCTAACGTATCCATCATCATCTGATGGCGAATAAAATGTAAACAACGAAACCATTACCGTCTGATTCTTAAATAATTTTGTAATCCGGTTGGTTATTAAATGTCGATATTCATCCCACCTATAATCATTAGGCAAAAGATTATCGCGATACTCGCTATAATCAAGTCTTTGCTCATACATATACTGAAATCCCACTTTTAAATCATTTCCCAAGTCTTTAGTATATCCTGCCATCGTTTTAAAAAATGAATTCTCAACTGTTCTAATATTTCCGTCACTATCATCTCGTGAATTAATATAGCCAAATTCAATATTTCCAATACCACTTGCAAAGGGCCCTCTCAAACTTGCTCCATAAACATCTACCGGCTCATAATAAAGCTGCTTTAAAGCTTCATTTTTATAGCTCCTTGGATTCTTGTCAAAACCATGAAAGAAATAAAATGCGCCTTCATTGCTACCAAAATTACGATAAAACCTTAGAGCATATTCATTATTGCTCATCTGAAATGGAGGCTTAATAATATCTCGATCTGAATTAACGCCTGTAATGCCTCCTTGAAAGCTATCAAAAAACGACAGGCGATCACCCTTAGCAATTGTGTTTGGTGTAAAATAAGGAATCACGATAAAATCAATGTTTGCAAACTTTGGATACAAAGATGCTTTAATCGCATCAGATGGTTTCTTTAAATACTCATCATCACGCCCAGTAAAAAAAGATACATAATCTTTTGAAAACATATCATTAATAAAAAGATAGTCTCCTGTCCCCCACGTCAAAACTTGACGGCCAATCTTTAAATCCATAAAATCAACAGGAGTCAAAGACAAGTTAAGTTCACGAAGCTCAAAATCTGTTTTACCGCTATAATACTCATCAACAGTAAAATCCCCTCTAAAGCTAAGCGCCCCACCTTTTTGAGCTAAATAATTATCACCTGAAAAATAATGATTAGCCCTTAGCTGTAGTCGTTGTTCAAAAAGATTATAATTATCTCTTTTTGTATCATCATCGCTAAGCTTTACCCCATAATCTGTTTCAATGAATCCATGAATTTGAGGCCAAGCCGCAAAACTTGGTTGTACTAAAATAAAAATAAAAAATAAAATAAAAAATATTCTTTTCATTATTGAATCCATTGCATCGGTGGTTTTCTTAAATATCTTTCTGTAAAAATATTGTCATCGAGCCCAATATCATATTGAACATCGCTAAACTCCATAACCGTCTGCCCACCTCGCTCAAAATCAGTCGCTTGAGATTTAAAAACCGTTGGATGTCCGTCTATATCTTTAACCTCAAGAGCCTCAATCGTTCTAATTAAATCACCGGCTTTATTATAGTATTCAGCTTTCATCGGCATAAAATTATTTTTATCGATCCAAACTGCATAAGTACTAAATTCGATACCTTGATCATCTTTCGGTGTATTTTTGATTTTATAAAATCCATCTTCTTCACCCAAAAGCTCATGAATATCCGTATCGACACCTCGTCCAGAAACATCCTCATAAACAAAATGAGACCCAACAAAACTTGAACGTTTATCGCTTGCCGCAATACGTCGAACCAAGTCCAGCGCTGGCAAATACATCCAGCGATCATCATCTTTTCCTAAATTTTTCCAAACCATATATGTCATGCGCGCAACATCTGTAGGTTTTTCAAAATAAACATAAAACTTTTGCTCGCCACCGTCTTTGACATTAAAGCGCAATATTTTAAATTCTCTATTGCGTTTTCTTCCTTGAGAATCTGTGATGATCATCTTGACTTTAGATTTTCCATCTTTCCCAGCATAATACGAAACAAGATTAGCCTTATTGATAATCTCGTCAACATTTTGTGCAAAAACAAAATTTGCGCAAAAACCTAAAATAACCAATAATAAAAATATTTTTTTCATTTATTTTTCCTCCATTAAACATATTTTCCTTTTCGACGCCATATGGCAAATACCTGCAAACATAACTACAATTCCAATGCTAATAAATGTAATTGGTTTCCACCCAGCAGTGGTATATCCAAACAAAACATATGCCACAGCCACAGCGACAAACAAAGCAATAAGCATACAATAGCTACACTTACAGCTTAACGCTTTATTATTCTCTTCAAACATCCAGCTAGGTTTTAATGATACTATAGCTGGCAAAATAAATAAAGTCGCAAGACTTGAAACTGCCATAATCGTAAACATAAAGAATCCGACGGTTTTATACGGAACAAGCGGCGCAGCTAAAAGCGGCAAAAAACCAATGGCAACAACCAAGGCATTTCGAATAATAGCCCTGCCTGGTCCGGCAAACATTTCTTTAGATGTCTCTTCCCACGTTCCTTTCTCTCGATGAACCTCAACCGTTCTCTGAATAAAATGAATAGCAAAATCAATCGAAAGCCCAAGCGTCAGCGCCGATAAAACAGCGACTGGCATATCGTAATCCTTTCCAAAGAATCCTAACAAACTATAAATAAATAAAATTGTAACTGTCAAAGGAATCATAGAAATCAATGCCTTAATTGGAGAGCGAAACAAAAACAACATCATAAAAAGAACAATCACAAAGCTTCCTAAAAAGTTTTTAAGCATTCCACCTACCATATTGTTTTGCCATACAACATTGATGTAAGTTAATCCTGCCCAATTATAAGTTAGTTCCTTCGGTGGCGGATTGTCTTTTATGTATTTCTTAACGTACTTGACAACCTTGTCCATATCCTTATTGTCACCACTTTTAAGCTGAACCCATATGTTAAGCTTTGAATAATCAGGAGTCGTTAGATGCCAAAGATCATCTGGCTTATGAGAGTTCTCAAACGAAATCAAACATTGTGCAACCGCAGGCTTACTCTTAGGAATAACATTGTTAACTTTGTCGCCACCTAAAAGTTCATAATAAATCTTTTTAACAATATCTGCCAAAGAAGTTGTTTTGCCAACTAAACCTGTCTCAAGAAGCTTGTTTTGAAGATTCTCAACATAATGAAGCATTTTCGGCTCAATAAATACTTCGTCTTCCTTATCTTTTGCATCAAGCACAAGATACGCCTCATACGTTCCTGCAAAATGCTCGTTTAAAATTTTATCCGCTACACGGATTGGATGTTTTTTCTCAAACCAACGCACAGGATTATCATTAACTTGAATCTTGCTAATTCCATAAATCGAAATTCCAACCAAAATAACAGTAATCACCAAAACAGGTTTAAAATATTTTGTTGTAATAATTCTAATAACTCCTAAAATTTTATCAAGAAAAACCGACTTCTCTTCTTTACCGGATAATCCAAACCCTTCAAATCTTTTAGGATTCATCAACATAATATAAGCGGGAATAAACAAGATCGTTAAAGCCCACGCAATTAAAACGCCAACAGCGACAAAAACACCAAAAACCTGTACGGGAGGAATTGGAGAAAAGGAAAGTGAAAAAAATCCAACGGCTGATGTTAAAGACGTAAATAACATTGGGCTAAACAACTCGTCCAAAACAAAAACAAGTGTCTTTTTTCGATCGTGATAGACGTGATACTTATCAAAAAATTCACTCAAAATATGAACAGAATCCAGCACGGCTATCGGCATCAAAAAAATAGGAATCATCGAGCTCATAATATGGACAGGAAAACCAAATGCAATTAAAAGCCCCATGGTAATTAAAACCGTTGCCATAGCAATGAGCATAGGTGCGACGATAAGACTTACAGATTTAAAGAAAAACCACATCAAAAGAAAAATAACAAGTCCTGCTAAAGGTGCCGAAATTGCCATTTGCTTAAACATCTCAACCCCAAACTGATCATTAGCAATAGGCAATCCTGTAAAGTAATACTTATCATCAGATGGATATTTCTTTACAATAGTTTTAATTTTCTGAGAAATTTCATAACTTAAATCTTTGCGCTTAATCGGAATATATAAAGCCAACGCCTTACCATCTTCTGATACAAGCGTTCCATGAAACATTGGATTGTCTTGTGCTTCATCCCGAACATGAAGTGCTTCCTCGTTTGTTTTTGGCGGCTCTGGCATCAACCAATTAAAGCGGACACTTCCTATGTCTCCCTGTTCAATATTATCTTTTGTCGATGGAGAAAT
Source organism: Candidatus Aceula lacicola (assembly GCA_030765785.1). GTDB lineage: Bacteria > Omnitrophota > Gorgyraeia > Zapsychrales > Aceulaceae > Aceula > Aceula lacicola. The sequence goes on from JAVCCC010000044.1 coordinate 25,409, forward strand.
AATTTCAGAAGCAATAACGCCATCGAGTTTTTTAATATCATCTGTGATGTGATAAATATCTGTGAGTGTCTTAACATTAAAAACACCATTGGAATCTGTTTTGTTTACAACGCCAATAACAAGAATATCGTAAAGTGCAAACTCCTTCTTCATCTCATCATTAAAAACACGTGCCGACGAGCTACTGGGAAGCATATTTTCTGGATCGGTATCCACCTTAATTCTCACAAATTGGGTCAAAGACAAAACAACAAATACCGCAACCAGCGAAATAATAACTTTTGGCTTGTTTAAAGCATATTCCATAAATTTCTTAATCATATCCTTCTCCTATTTTTTAAAAATATCTATAGCCATTTTAATCTTTTTATTTGAAACCTGATAACAAGTCTCAACACCGTTCTTAACTGGAAACAAAATACCCGCGTTTCTTAAAATCCCTAAGTGCTGTGACACTGTTGATTGCGGCAACTTTAAAATTTTGACAATTTTAGAAACATTGCATTGATTTCTCATTAACCCTTCTACCATCTTTAATCGAACGGGATGCCCCAACGCCTTTAGCATATCAGCTGTCTTGATATAATCCATCTTTTTCCTTTCTTGAAAATCAATCTAACTTCATATATCGTAATATTACGATATTACGATATATTTGTCAAGACAAAAAATAAAAAAAGGGGGGTTAGCTTTTAAAAGCTAACCCCCCTTTAAACTGTCTTCCCTCTATATGATTATCTTAAAGCGCTTTAACCTTCTTGGCTTTAAAGCCCTTGTCATCTTTTTCTAACTCAAATTCGACGTCTTGTCCCTCATCTAATGTTTTATAACCTTCTTCCTGTTGAATCTCACTAAAATGAACGAATACATCTTCGCCAGACTCAGAAGCAATAAACCCGTACCCTTTTTTGGCATTGAACCACTTTATTTTACCTTTTGTCATTACTGCCTTCCTTCTTAAAACGTTTTGAGAAGTTAAGATCTTTAAAATCCTTTTCTTCTCCTTTTTCTTACCCTAATTTCACAATACACGACAAATATTTATTTGTCAATAAACATTCATTAGAAAAATATAATCACTTCTATAAAAAAACCCAAGGTGGCGGCATCGGAACTTGTTTCAAAATACCAAAAAGACCTCCCAGAAGATCTAAAGGAAGCTTAAGAAGAGCGCATCCGGTTTGCGATACACATAAAATAAGAAGAAAAACAATAAAAAAATATTTCTTTGTTGTAATAATCATTAACAAATCCGTGGCAACTGCTCTGATGAAAGCATGTCCACAATACGCGTTGTTCCAATCTGATTCTTAGCTATTACCAATGTTTTCTTGCCTTTCACCACATGTCCTATAATAGAAGCGTCATTTCCTAGAGGGCTTGCTTTCATAATCGCCAAAACCTCTTTAGCTTCAGATTCAGGAACAAAACAAATAAATCGTCCCTCATTTGCAACATATAAAGGGTCTATCCCTAAAATTTCACAAACACCCCTAACATCTTCTCTAACCGAAATAACATTTTCGTCAATCTCAATCGCCATGCTAGATGCTTTAGCGATTTCAACAAGTGCGGTCGCAAGTCCTCCGCGTGTCAAATCACGCATACAATGTATTGTAACCTTTGATTTTATAAGCTTCAACACTAAATCCGATAAAGATGCTGAATCGCTCTCAATTGTATTCTCAAAACTTAAAGATTCACGTACGGCCATGATAGCCATGCCATGACGCGCAATATCCCCGCTGAGAATAATACAGTCCCCTTCTTTAATAGATTGAGGACAAATACTCTGATCATGCTCAATAACCCCTACGCCAGATGTGTTAATAAAAATGCCGTCTGCTTTTCCTTTATCTACAACCTTTGTGTCTCCTGAAACAATTTGCACACCCGCTTCTTCGGCTGCTCTTTGCATAGAGTTTGCAACTCGCCAAAGATCTTCCATGGCAAGTCCTTCCTCTAAAATAAAACCAACTGTTAAATACAATGGTCTCGCTCCACACATTGCAAGATCGTTAACAGTTCCATGAATAGCCAAAGACCCGATATCTCCTCCTGGAAAAAAAATAGGATGAATCACATAAGAATCCGTTGTCATTGCAATTTTATTTGCAGAAATTTGTGCAATCGCACCATCATGAGATTGATTAAGATAATCATTGTTAAAAACAGAACGAAATATTTTATCAATCAATTGATTCGTCAAGGTCCCTCCACTTCCATGAGCAAGCAAAACACGAGGATAATCCGAGATCGGAATAGGGCAACTTGGAAAATTATATTCTTTTTTATTTGTCATCTTCTTTTATACCGATAATAAGCATTACACGCTCCTTCAGATGAAACCATAGGTGCGCCTAAAGGATGATCCGGCCGACATTGCTTTCCAAAAGCAGCACATTCATGCGGATTCTTTATTCCCTGCAAAACAAGAGCACTAATACATTCTTCAGGTTCACATGTTTTAATATTTTCCAAATCAAATATTCTCTCAGCATCAAATTGAAAATAATCTTTTCTTAAAATAAGTCCACTCTGAGGAATAATTCCAATGCCTCTCCATTTTCTTGATGAAACTTCAAAAACTTCTTTAATAATCTCCATCGCCTTATTGTTTCCTTCTCTGTGAACACAGCGAGCATATGAATTCTCAACTTCATATCGATTTTCTTCCAATTGCTTAATGCACATATGCACACCTTGCAAAATATCAAACGGTTCAAATCCGGTTACAACAATTGGCGTTTTATATTTTTTAGCTATTGGCTCATACTCCTCATATCCCATAATTGTACACACATGTCCTGCAGCCAGAAATCCTTGCACCTTATTTTGCTTAGATGACAAAATTGTCTCAATTGCCGGCGGCACTAACACATGAGAAACTAAAAGAGAAAAATTATCAATGCCTTGCTTTTTAGCCATATAAGCTGCCATCGCATTGCCAGGTGCTGTTGTTTCAAATCCAATTGCAAAAAAAACTACTTTCTTGCTAGGATTCTTTTTGGCAATCTCAAGTGCATCCATCGGCGAATAAACAATGCGGATGTCTGCGCCTTCTGCCTTAACACCTAGCAAATCTTTCTGGCTCCCAGGAACTCTAATCATATCTCCAAAAGAACAAAAAATAACATCTTCTCTAGCTGCAATTGCAATAGCTCGATCAATCGACTCTAAAGGAGTCACGCAAACAGGACATCCTGGACCATGAACAAGCGTAATTTCTTTTGGAAGAAGCTCATCAAGCCCAAAGCGAATGATAGAATGCGTCTGTCCGCCGCAAATCTCCATAATTGTCCATGGATGCTTTGTTATTTCTTTAATTGCTTGCGCAATTTTCTGAACACTTTCTTTATTGCGATATTCATCAACAAATTTCATCTATTTGCCCTTGTACAAATCATCAATTTCGCTTAAATATTCCAAAGTCTTCTGCGCCTCTTCTTCATCCACCTGACTTATAGCAAATCCAGCATGAACAATGACGTAATCTCCGATCTTTGCCTCTGGCACATAGGCTAAATTAACCTCTTTTTGAATACCAGAAAAATCGATCTTACCCTTTTTCTCTAAAGAATTTTCACCCTCAATACTAATAATTTTTCCAGGAACAGCTAAACACATTTATTTTTCCTTTTGTTTAAAATCGTATTGTAACACATTTTTCTTTGATGCCGCAGCAATTTGCCCTAAAGAAATTCCACCATCATTCGTAGGAATCCTTTGATGCCAATAAGGCAAAAATCCTTCCTCCTTAAGTCGATAAATAGAACGCTCTAAAAGATATTTATTCTGAAAACACCCTCCTGTTAAAACGATCTTTTTTAAACCACTTCGAATTGCAATCGCAATAATAATATCAACTAATGTATCATGAAATTTTCTGGCAATCACGTTACTTTTAACACCATTCTTAATATCTCTCAAAATATCCCTAACAAATAACTCCTCAACAATTAAACTTTCGTTTTTCTTAATACCAAACGAATAAACACAGTTTGATTTTTCATCAGAAATAGAAAACTCAACACTCATAGCCGCTTGCCCCTCAAAATCAACATAATGACAAAGCCCTAAGAACGAACTAACAGCATCGAAAATACGTCCCACGCTTGACGTTAACGGACTATTTATCTTCTTTCTCAACATTGAATTTAGATTCACTAATTCTTCAGGCTTAAATGCATTTAAAAATTCTACGTCTTTTTCTTCAAATGCTTTTTCACCTAAAACATGATACAAAAGTCCCGCTGCTGACCGTCTTGGTTCTCTTACAGCTGCCTCTCCTCCAGGAAGAGGAAATGGAGAAAAATATGCAAATCGTTTAAATCCATCTTTATCAACTTTTAGAAACTCGCCTCCCCAAATTGTTTGATCTTGCCCATATCCTGTTCCATCAAAACAAACACCTAAAACTTCATCGTTAATCTCATTTTCAGCCATACATGAACATGCATGTGCATAATGATGCTGAATCTTTTCTTTTGGCAAATTAGAATATTCGACAAACTGTGTTGATAGATAATTTGGATGTTCATCGCACACAATTAACTTTACATCTACATCATATATCTTTGTTAAATCCTTAATTGTTTTTTCAAAGGTCTCAAGTGCTTTTGGTGTTTCTAAATCTCCTATATGCTGGCTAACAAAAACATTTTCTTTATTTGAAAATGCTATTGTATTCTTTAAATGTGGACCAACAGCCAAAATAGAATCTTCAACATTCTTAACAAAAATAGGAAGCGGTGCAAATCCACGCGCACGCCTTAAAACCATTTCTCGCCCTGCCATAACACGAACCATAGAATCATCAACGTGATGCGCAATGTCTCTGTTGTGCACTAAAAATCCATCAGCGATATATTTTAAGCTATTCAATGCCTCCCTATTATCAACGCAAATTGTTTCTTCGGATAAATTTGCACTCGTTGCAACAATAGGACCTTTTAAAATATCAAGTAGCAAAATATGTAGCGGCGTATAAGCAAGCATTACTCCTAGATAAGGATTTTGAGGCGCGACATTGTCAGCAATCTTTAGGCTCTGCTTCTTCCTTAAAAGCACAATAGGCGCTTCAGAGGACAGAAGGCTTCGTCTCTCCAGGGCAGACACTTCACAATCACTTTCGATTTCTTCAAGGCAACTAAACATTACCGCAAACGGTTTTAGCCCTCTCTTTTTTCGATCACGAAGTTTTTGTACAGCACCCTCATTCTTGGCGTCTACAACCAAATGAAAACCACCTAAACCCTTTATTGCAATAACATCTCCATTCTTAATCATTTCAGCTGTCTTTAAAAGAGCGCTGCTATTTTTCTCAAGCACCTTGCTATCCTTATTCCAAAGCTCTATGCTAGGACCACATTTTGCACACGCATTAGGTTGCGCGTGAAATCTTCTATCCTTAGGATTATCGTATTCTTTTTGACAATCGGAACACATCTTAAAACTTTTCATCGTTGTATTAGCTCGATCATAAGGAAGGTTTTGAATAATGCTATAGCGAGGTCCGCAAAGCGTGCAATTCGTAAAAGGATACTGATGTCGTCTATTTTTAGAATCTAGAATTTCTTTGCGGCATTCCGGACAGGTGGCAATATCTGGCAAAATAAATGCTTCGACTTCACCAGAAATACTTTCCTTGATTTGAAAATCTTTAAAACTAACAAGATCTAAAAAAGAATGTTCAAGACTTTGAATAAAAGACGTGGCAGGTTTTTCTTTTTCAATACGTAAAAGAAATTGATCTAAAATATTCTTTTTCCCTTCAACTTCAACAATAACACCATATGAAGAATTCTGAACAAAACCAACAACCTTCAAATCATTGGCAAGACGATAAACAAACGGCCTAAAGCCAACGCCTTGAACAGCACCGCGGATAATAATTCGAAGTCTTAAGTTTTCCATGGTATAAAATATCTTTGAAATGATTAATCAAATTTTTCTTCTAAAAGACGCGTCTTAATAAATTCAATAGCTTCTAAAAGATTGTTTTGGGCCTTATCGGAAAGTTTTTCTCCAAAATCATCAAATTCATATCCGCGCATACCCAAAGCATATGCTTTTGTATTCGCTTTAAATAAATCATGTGCCAGAAATAAAACAGCCTCTGGCTCAATGCTGTGTGTCGAAAAACTTACATCACTTTTAGGTTGAATTTCTTTGAAGAAGAATGGTTCCTCCCCTTTGACTGCCGCATCTGCAAAAATAACAACATCATGCTCGGAAACACTAGCTGCATCTTCAACAGTCAGTTGATAGTCCGAATCAACAGTCACATTAGGGAGATTGAGTTCTTCAATAGCATCAGCCAAGGCAGGACCCAATCCATCATCAAGTCGTCCTGGGTTGCCATAGCCAATCAGTAATACTTTACTCAAAGTAAAAAACTATTCCTTTACTTTTTTATCAACAAGCTCGCCTTTATGATCAAACAAGCTTACGATCAAAGGCATTTTTCCCATGGCATGCGTTGCGCAAGAAAGACATGGGTCATATGCTCGAATAGCAACTTCAATATGATTGAGCAATCCTTCTGTGATCTCTGGCTTTCCGCTTAAGTGCTCTTCAGCTACTTTTTGAACAGCTGTATTCATTGGCGTATTATTATTTGTTGTTGAAACAATCAAATTCGCCATTGTCACCTGATCGTGCTCATCAACCTTATAGTGATGGAATAATGTTCCTCGAGGTGCTTCAATAAGACCAACAGCTTCACCTCTGCGTTTACCAATTTTAACAAGATCTGTTCCCTGAAGATCAGGATCATTTAAAAGTTCTTTTATTTTTTCAATAGAATGCAATGTTTCAATCATACGTGTCCAATGATAAGCCAGTGTCATATGATTTGGCTTACCGCCTGTAATTGCCATAAATTCTTGACGTTCTTTTTCAGCCAAAGGCGTATCAATAAAATCACAAATATTGACACGCGATAGAGGCCCAACACGGTACCATCCGTTTTCCGGACCAATAGACTTAATAAACGGAAACTTCATATAAGACCAATCTTTGACTTCTTCAGCGATATAATCAAGATAATTCTTATAATTGACTTGATCAAAAATCTTATTACCATCTTTATCAACAGCTCTTAAGTTTCCATGATAAAGATCCATCGCTCCGTCTTCTCTAACAAGACCAAGATGATTAGAATCAAAAGTTCCAAACGATTTGGCAAGATCGACATTCTTTAACGTATAATCTTTAGCAATATTAACTGCCCCAATCGACCATTCAACCATTTGATCAATATCTTTTAAGAGAAAATCTCTCTCTTCAATAGAAAGATTCTTGTTAATGCCTCCAGGGATTGCGCCTGTTCCATGAATTTTCTTTCCAGCAGTCGCTTTAATAATTTCCTGACCATATTTTCTCATCATAACACCTTGAACAGCTAACTCTGGAAATTTTCGAGCAACACCAATAACGTTCCTAATTGCTGGATCAGCATCAAATCCAAATAAAAGATCTGGAGAACAAAGATGAAAAAAATGAAGCGCGTGAGATTGAAACATTTGACCATAATGCATCAAGCGTCTCATTTTCTCAGCTGTTGGAGTCAGCTCATCAACGCCAGCAATGATATCCATCGCCTTAGCCGCTGCTAAATGATGGCTTACAGGACAAATACCACATAATCTCTGAACTAAAACGGGCACTTCCCAATAAGGCCTTCCAACAATAAAGCGTTCAAACCCTCGAAATTCTACAATATGAAGACGAGCCTGTTTGACATTATTTTGTTCATCTAATAAAAGTGACACTTTGCCATGACCTTCAACACGTGTCACTGGTTCAATGATGATCTTTTTTAAGTTATTATCGCTCACGTTTAAACTCCTGTCTTATTAATCGTATTTAATTAACTCGTATGGTAAATCCAATGGCTTGTTGTTTAAAAGTGCCACAAGCGCTTCCCAAATCGTATCCGCTGATGGCGGACAACCTGGAAGATAATAATCCATCTTAACAATTTCATGACAAGGATAAACCCTATCTAAACATAAAGGAATTTCTTTATCTGATGGAATCTTTCCTGATGGATTGTAAACAGTTGGTCCATTCAAATAAGCTTCATCTAAACATTCTTTTAAAGGCATGCTATTCCGCATCGCAGGAAGTCCGCCACTGATCGCACAATCTCCAAGAGAAATTAAAATATCACAATTCTCACGAAAATACTTTAGATTATGAACATTTTCTTCATTAGCGCATCCGCCTTCAATCAAACCTACAAGACATCGACCTGTAAATTTCTTAAGATCATCAATAGGAGACTTGTCAAAATCAACAAGTTCAATAAGTTTTAAGATGCGCTCATCAATATCTAAAATAGACATATGACACCCGAAACATCCCGCTAAAGAAGCTGTTGCGATTTTTGGTTTTGCCATTTTTAAATTCCTTTTAAAATTTTTTAACTAAATTATTTTTTTATCTTCTATTTTCAATCAAAACTACGACTTAGCTTCAATATCAGAGCCAATCGGTTTTTCATCATAAATTCTTTTTCCAACTGGAACTGCAAATCCAACTCTCTTTTTAATAATAGCTCCAACAGGACAAACATCAGCAGCCTTATCTGTGATAGCCATATTCGTATCACCTAAATTTGCATCTGCATTAACAGCCACTTTTTTTTCGCTGCCACGCCCAACAAATTCAAAAACTGTCTTACCGTCAACATCACGTGAAGCATTAACACAACGGCCACATAAAATACAACGGTTGCGGTCAATAAAAATATCAGGATGCGTTCCATCTAAATCTCTAGCTGGAAACAAATACGGAAACTTTGGAGCACAAATACTTAGCCGATAAGCTTCGGCCTGAAGTTCGCAATTACCACTCTTTTCACAAAACATGCAAAAATGATTTCCTTCAACGAATAACATATCAACAATATCTCGTCGAATGCCTTCTATCTCCTCTGTCTTATTTTCAACCTCCGCACCGTCAACCGCTGGTTCTGTACAAGCCGTCTGACATCGTCCATTAACCTTAACAGTGCAAACTCGACAGCTCCCATGTGGTGTTAAATCTTTTAAATAACAAAGCCTTGGAATATAAACTCCAGCCTCATCAGCTGCTTGCATAATCGTCTGACCAACTTTAGCTTTTATTTCAACTCCATCAATTTTAAATGTAATCATCTTTTCGCTCATAATATTTCCTTTTTCTTTAGTCTGTATAAAGAACTGATTTTCGTTCTGCCGCTTGTTCGGCATCACCTAAAGCAGCACGAATATCAAATGTTGGCTGCATACCATCTTCTGAAACTTTAACAAGAGCTTCATAAAGAGGCTTAAAATTCTTCAAGGTCGTCAAAATAGGATTCGGAGATGTTTGTCCAAGTCCACAACGACTTGATTTTTTAACGCTTTCACCTAAAGATTGAAGATAATCTAAATCAGCTGGCTGACCATTGCCTTCCATAATTTCTTCTAATTTCTTTTTGAGTAATACATTGCCAACACGACAAGGCGTGCAATAGCCACAACTTTCTTCAACAAAAAATTCCATATATTCATGAACAGCTTTTAACAAATCGCATTTTGGTCCAAAAACAATAATTGCACCACCCGTACCTAAATCGCTGAAACAAATAACACGAGAAAACTCATTTGGCGCAATAAACTGTCCTGATGGGCCAGCCACTAAAACGGCCTTGGCATCTTCCGCGCCAACCTCTTTTAAGAGATCAAAAACCTTTGTGCCAAATGGAACTTCATAAATGCCTGGATTCTTGCAGTATCCTGAAATACTTAAAACCTTTGTTCCAGAGCTTTCTCTTGATCCAATAGACAAAAACCAATCAGAACCTTTTTCTAAAATACGAGTCGCAGAACAAAGTGTCTCAACGTTATTAACACTAGTGGGGGACGCTAAATATCCTTTTTGTGCAGGAAATGGAGGGCGTGTTTTTGGATCTCCTCTTAATCCTTCGCAAGAACTAATCAATGCACTTTCTTCTCCACAAATATAAGCGCCAGATCCTGACTGAATACGAATATCAAAATTAAATCCATCTTTTCCTTTAATACTATCTCCTAGAAGCCCTTGATCCCGTCTCTCTTGAAGCTTTGCTTCTAAAAACTTTTTCAAATAAACATATTCACCTCTCAAATAAAGAATGCCCGTAGCTGCGCCAATCGCATAGCCCGCAATCGTCATTCCTTCAAAAAGAAGATCAAACTTTTCTGTTAAAAGAACTCTATCTTTAAATGTTCCAGGCTCCCCTTCATCAGCATTACAAATCACAAACTTTTCTTTTCCTTCAGCACTACGTGTAAATTGCCACTTTAAACCTGTGGGAAAACCTGCTCCCCCGCGACCACGTAATTTAGATACCTTAACAGCCTCAACAACTTCTTCTGGCTTTAATGCAAGAGCATTTTCCAAGCCTTTACCTGATTCATTATCCGTAAAAATAACATCGCCTGTTTTTAAAATATTATTTTTTACAGCAGACCGAACAAGACTATCAACATTATTTCCATCCCCAATACCTAAAGAAAGCTTTGATGGATCGGCATCTTTTTTTAAATTTTGTACAATTTCTTTTACTTTTTCCACCGTTAAACTAGGTGCAACAACATCATTAATCAAAGCAGCTGGAGCTTGATCACACATGCCGATACAAGGTGTATATTCAAGAGTAATTTTACCATCAGCTGTTGTTTCGCTAAACCCAATGCCAAGCTCAGAAGATAATGCTTCAGCAACTTTTTCGCACCCCTTCATGCGATCAACTGTATCATTGCAAAGTCTAATGACTGTCTTTCCCTTTTGCTCTTTTGAAAGAAAAGAATAAAAAGAAACAACACTTTCCACCTCAACATGATGCGATTTTGTTGCTTTGGCAATAATACTCATAGCTTCGCTGCTAACGCATCCAAGCTCTTTCTGCACGCCTTGCACAATATCCATCATACGAACGCGATCGTTGTTGCTAGATTGACAAATTTCTTGAATTTTCTGCTGTAATGAATCGCTCATAAGAATACCTTTATATTTAATATGGTTTAATATGTTATATGTCTCGTCGAAAAGTAAATGTTTTGTGTATTTTAAATCGTGAAATTTGGAACAATTAAAAGTATTATACAGAATTCTTCTTTTTGTGCAAGAAATAATTCTGAATTTATTCAGCGGTCAAAAAGATCTAAAATTAACGCTTCTTTAAGCTCCGTAGCCTGTTCCAGCAATAAAATTCTCGAGATCTCGAATCATAAAATTCTTGTGTGCAATAACAGCTTTAACAACATCTCCTATCGTAATAATTCCAAGAATCTTGTCGTTTTCCATAACAGGAAGATGACGAATATGTTTATCCGTCATAAGCGCCATGCACTCTTCAGTGCTTCGATTTGGGGCAATGCAAAAAACTTCTCTTGTCATCAACTCTTCAACAGGAGTATCTTTAGACTCTTTTCCCTCTAAAACAATTTTACGGGCGTAATCGCGTTCCGAAAAAATGCCAGCAAGCTTGTCCTTGTCTAAAACCAGCAAGGCTCCAACATTCTTTTCTGCCATAATTTTAAGAGCATCCAGCACCATGTCTTTCGGTGCAACAGACCAGATTTCTTTCCCTTTTTCTCCCAAAAGATGTCTAACTGTGCTCATCTCCCCCTCCTTTAAATGAGCAGTTAAGTTATGGAGCCGCAGGCGACATAACTTAAAACTGCGAATTTATCCCGAATGTGCAGCGTGCCGAAATTAATACTATTCGATAATTTCACCTGCATGAAGATTATAAGTTTAAACAAAAACTGTGTCAATTGATATATATTTAAAGGAAAGATAATAAAATACGAACTTATTACTCTGTGATAAACTTCGCTTTTGCTCCAACATTCTGTTGACGCTTAGCTTTAAGCCATGAAACCCACTCATTCATGCCCTGGCCTTTTACGGAGGAAATGTGAAGGATTTCTAAATTGGAGTTGAGCTTTTTAATATCATTTGTGACACGCTCAAGATCAAAATCCAAAATACCTAAAAGATCAACCTTGGTTAAAAGCACAAGATCAGCTGCTCTAAAAATGGTAGGATATTTTGCAACCTTATCATCCCCTTCTGGAATACTTAAAAGAACTACTTTTACGTTTTCGCCAAGATCAAACTCCCCTGGGCAGACCATGTTGCCAACATTTTCAATAAAAACATAATCAGCTTCACTTATATTTAATCCCAAAAGGCTATCGGCAACTTGATTCGCATACAAATGACAACTCATGCCTGTGTTAATCTGTGCGACGTCAAGCGCATTAGGCACAAGCCTGTCAGCATCACGCGTGGTTTGAAGATCGCCTACTACAACTGTTGTTTTTTGTTCTGGCAAAAGCTCTGCAATTGTTTTTTCTAAGAGCGTCGTCTTCCCACTTCCGGGTGAACTGATAAAATTAACAGCTAAAAGACCGGCGTCTCTAAAAATTTCTCGATTTTTATCTGCAATCATATCATTGTCTTTTAAAATTCTTTTTGCAACTGTAACTTTCATTTAGATTCCTTACCTTGAATTGATTTTAAAATAATTTCATCTCCTTTTAAAACTTTAACATCTGCTTTCTGACATTCCGGACACAAAAAATCATTCAATTGTGGCTCAAATTGTTTTTTACAAATATTACATTCTGACAAAGGAGCAATTTCTACAATCTTTAGCGTCGCATTCTGCGCAATTGTTTCTCTCCTCACCGCTAGGAACGCCTCTTGCATGACTTCTGGAATAACTTGCCTTAAAAAACCTGTCTCAACTTCAATCTCATCAATTTCCTTTAACCCATTAACTTTCGCTATCTCTAAAACCTGATCCATTAACCCAACAGCAATCGACATTTCATGCATTTTATTTCCTATCTCTGGATATCACAAAAAAGTGACAAAAATTCAATTGTAAAATCAATATCACGCACAACAATATTCTTCGGAACTACAATAGACATCGGACTAAAATTAACAATCCCTTTTAGGCCGGACAAAACAACAATATCTGCCACTTCCTGGCTAAATTCTTTAGGTACCGCAATGATGCCAATTTCGATTTTTGTTCTCTTAATAATCTTGGGTGCTTTATCAATCGAATAAATATTGACGTCATTGATTTTCTTTCCAATTTTCTTTAAATCTTTGTCAAATGCAGCAATGATCTTAATGCGACCCTTATGAAAACCAGGATATTTTAAAATAGCAGAACCTAAATTTCCAACTCCAAAAAGCGCTGCATATACAGAATCCTGCTGAAGCACAAATCCTTCTAAAATATCTCTAAGCTCAATCGTTTTATAACCAATACGAGGTGTCCCTACTTTTCCAAATTTAGAAATATCTTTTCTAATTTGCACATCGCTAAACCCTGTCATTTTTGCAAGCTCGCCTGACGACACCAAATACCTGTTAGACTTAACCAATCCTTCAAGGGTGCGGATATAAAGAAGTGCACGTTCAATTGTTTTTTTTGATATTTTTTTAACCATTTGTCCTCAAAATCATAAAATTTATAACAATAAACGCCATTATACTCTTTGACTTTACGAATTCAAGAAATAAATTATGCGTTTATAGGGAAATTTTTAGAGACCTAAGAATTTGATGGCATATCCACAAAAGAAAACAACGAGACCTGCTAATGCGTGGCTGTAGCGTTCAAAACGCTTAAATGGAACAAAGCTCATACCAAAAGTGCCCAAAAGAACAACCCCAAGCATTGTTGAGATTGTCACAACGCTAAAAATGCTAGCAATAACAACCATAGAAAAAAAGCTGTGTTTAGCAGCTGGATACATCAAAAGAGGAATCAATGGCTCGCAAGGGCCCAAAACAAAAATAACAAACAAAGCCCAAGGAATCGGCTTTGCTAGAGAACTCTTTTCGTGAACATGAGCATGTTCCTGACTATGTTTATGCGTATGATTATGAATCGATCCATCACTATGGACATGAGGATGAGTATGCGGTTTATTTTTAATAGCTTGTCGAATACCCCATACAAAATAGACAAAACCAAAAGTAATCAATGCCCAGCCAGCCCATTCTCCTCTAATAGACTCAAAAATTTCAAGCTTTAATACGGCAAGTCCCAGGCTTGCGCCAATTAATCCTAAAATAACTGAACTTCCAACATGTCCAATGCCACAACCTAACGTAATCAAAATGGTTTTAAGATAAGACCATTTTCTTGCCTTAGCCATCACAATAAACGGAACATAGTGATCTGGGCCAAAAAGGGTATGAAAAAACCCAATAGAAGCAGCCGTAATGCTTAGAATAATTGTTTCGTTAGACATTGTTTCCTACAGAATAATACGTGCGTCAACAGCAAAGCTGCCATCTTTATTAGTAATTAAAGGATTGATATCAATCTCTTTAACTAATGGTGCTAAGCGTTGAATTGAATATAACGTTTGAATAATAGACGGCTTATGCGCCTCAACACCTCTAAATCCATCTAAAATTTTCTTTGCCTTGATATCATTTAAAAGCCGCCCCGCCTCCATTTTTCCAAACGGTACGATACGAAAAGACACGTCTTTTAAAGCCTCAACAAAAACTCCGCCAAGACCAAACATAACAACAGGACCAAACTGAAGATCGTTGCTCATACCAACAATGCACTCAAGACCTTTAACCATCTGAATAAGATTAACCCCTAAGATATTCGCATCCGGTATCGCAGCTGACACATTATTCATCATCTTATCAAACTTTTCTTTAAGCTGTTGTTCGTTTTGAATGTTGACCACAACGCCACCAACATCCGATTTATGAATAATCTCAGGAGATGTAATTTTCATAGCCAATGGATACATATCCTTCGCTTGAGTTACTGCCTCGTCAATATTACGCGCAAATCCCCATTTTGGCGTCGGAACCCCACAAAGCTCTAGAACTTTTCTCGCTTCATGTTCTAACAATATACTTCGTCCGACACTCTTAATTTTCTCAATCATGTCCACTACTTCTTGCGGTGCTGGATCAATTTTTGGTATTTCTTTTTTACGTCCTGAAATTTCTTGCCATTTATAAAGCGCTCTTAAAGAAGAAACGGCATCACTTACCTCGCTAAAAGCTGGAATATGATGATCATTTAAATAATGAAGCGCTTCTGTCGTACGAGCACCACCAACCATTGAAACAACAACAGGTTTATTACGATTTACTTTTTTATATTCGTCAACAATAGTCTTAGCAATATCAATTGGATTAGTTACCGCTGTTTCGCAATAAAGAATAATTACAGATTTAATTCTGTCTTCAGTCAAAGCAATTTTTGTTGACTCTTCATAACCTTTCACTCCGCTTCCACCAGTAATATCAATCGGATTTTTTGTACTTCCAAAATCAGGCATAGTTTTTCGAAACTTCTCTTCTAGCCACCTAGAATCATCAACTAACTTAATGCCTTCGGTTTCACACTCATCTGTTGTCGCAACGCCAATGCCTCCACCATTTGTAATAATCACAGTTTCATCCCCCTTAGGCAAAGGAAGCGAAAATGCACGCGCCCAATCAAATGCTTGCGTAAATGTTTTAGCGCGCAAAAGACCCAATTGCTTAAAAACACCTTCATAAATTTTATCTGATCCGGATAGTGACCCAGTATGAGATGCTGCTGCTTTAGCACCCCTGGTCGAAGATCCAACTTTCAAAATCACAACTGGCTTCTTAATTTCTGTTTCGAGAAACTTTCTTCCCTCTTTAATACCTTCCATATAAATCAAAATCGCATCCACATTGTCATCATTATTAAAATATTCAATCAAATCTTTCTCATCGATATCTGCTTTATTGCCAAGATTAACTAAAGAAGCAAGCCCAATCTTCTCCATAGCTGTCCACCCCATAAGAGAAATAGCAAGCGCTCCACTCTGAGAAATAAAAGCAATCTTTCCAGGACGAATATCCGAAGGCCCGAAACTTGCGTTTAACTTTGATGGCGTGTAAACATATCCAAACATATTTGGCCCTAAAAGTGCAATATTATTTTTATCGGCAACCTTTTTTAAACGTTCCTCATCTTCAATATTTCCAACTTCACCAAAACCAGAAGTGATAACCGCAACCCCTTTAACACCCTTACGTGCACATCCTTCCAAAGTTTGGATGACTAGCGGTGCGGGAATTGAAATAATCGCAACATCGACATCCCCCGGAATTTCTTCAACCATTTTATATGCTTTCTTGCCCAAAACCTCATCGTCATGAGGATTGACTGGATAAATTTCTCCTTCATACCCACAATCAATAATATTCTTTAAAATTTGATAGCCAACTTTTCCTGGCTTGGAAGAAGCTCCTACAATGGCTACGCCACGAGGTTTAAAAATAGCATTGAGATCTTTTTTATGATTTTGATCTTCTGGTTCTTTTTTATTAAGACGAAACAAATCGCTAATCGACATAAGATGCCTTCTTTCTTAGAAAATAATATAAAGTTAATGATAATGACTTATAAGAAATGAACGAAGTTATTATAACAAATAATTGCTATTTTTCAATAGCCGTTTTATAGTCAATTATATTGTTATTTTACGGATATTAAAACTCAAAACTAACACCTGAATAAAAGCTTCGCCCTTCAGCTGGGTAAAATCCTACGGCATTGCTTCCAAAAGAATAAACACCATACGCATTGTACATTCGACCTAATATATTTTTGACACTAAACCAAAATTTTATATTTTTATACTGATAATCTAATTTAAAATTAAACGTAATATACGAATTCAATTTGGGCTGAACGTTAGCTTGATCACTAATGGCAAAACATTTGTCCACATAATTCATAGAAAATGTTGTGCTTAAATCATCAAGCGGATACACAGAAATGCCAGCTGAAACTTTATTTCGAGGCACAAATGGAACCTTATTCCCTGAATACGATCCTCCTTTTAAAAAGGCATCCTGATAAGTCCAGTTAACATATAGCTCTAAGAAATCTTCAAAAAACTTTGCCTTGCTGTTCACCTCAAAACCATAATGTCTTGTTTGAGGATCGTAATTCGAATTTTTATATGTAATCGGATCATAATAAATTTCATTATCAATGTCCATCAAAAATATATTAGCATCTGCAAAAAACCCGGGCAAAGAGACATCGCGAACACCAAGTTCATAGTTATGCGCCACTTGATGTTTTAAATTCGTATTGAGTCCCCCTCCGCTACCCCAAAAACCAGTATAAACGTTTTGATAATATTCATCTGTTACTGGCAATCGGAATGACCTTGAATAATCAAAAAAAAGCTGAGAATCTTCATGATACTTATATCCTAATCCAAAACTAAAAGAACCATCATTAATAGATTTTGAATCTTTGTTAACAGACACAGCCGTTTGATCAAAATCATACTCAGCCCATGTTCCTCGACCACCAAAACTAATTAAGAGCTTATCTCTAATTTTAATATTTTCTAAAACATAAACGCCAATTGTTTGTTTTGTAATATCAACAAAATCTTGGGCTGAACGTTGATTTCCGCTTCGAACCTTATCTTTTGCACAAAAATAATCAAGCCCTATCGTTGTATCGCTAAAAATATCTTGAGTCATCATAGATTTTATCTGAAGCTTTGGGCGCAATTCAAAAGACTCAATTTGATGAAGCGTTTCGTATCGTCCCCAGCTCGAAACAGACAATGACTTATTATCTCTTTTTCGATAAGAAAATGCCGAAGAAAATTCCATATCACTATCTTTAATTGTAAAGCTTATTTTTGGCTCTACATTCACAAAATAATCAGATGTCCATCCTTTATCATCTGTATGCATTGTTCCTCTTCGCCCAACAGCATCAATATCTGTCGCAAAAAGAGCGCCAGGCATTCCATAGCGATCTCGATGATAACCCGTTGAGCATTCTAAAGAAAATCGATCGGTTAAGGAAAAAGATAAATTAGAAAGATAATTATTAGACCAATAATCATTATTAGCTCGATAACCAGAAGATTGTTGATGAGAATAATCAAAGAAATAATCAATCTGCTTCGCTGTCCCGCTAGCGGATAAAAACGATTTCATATATTGATAACTGCCAATCTCTGTACCAATACGAAACGGCAATTCTGTCGCTTGATGCCCTTTTTTTGTAACAATATTAATAACACCCGCAGAAGCATTATCCCCATACAATACCGTCGAAGCTCCTTTTAAAATCTCAATATGATCAATAGAATCAAGACCAATCTGTCCCCAATCCACCCCAGAAAGATCAACCTGATTCGTTCTTCGACCATCAATCAAAACAAGCACATTTGTTTTACTCGTTTCCCCAGAGCCACGAATGTCAATATTTACTCCCTTAGGATTTCCTAAATAATCAGCAACAAAAACACCACTCTGCATTCCAATGATTTCCGGCACAGATGTAGCCGTTGATTGCTCGATATCTTCTCTCGTAATAATGGAAACGCCTTGCGTCACATCCGATATGTTTAAACTATTTCGACTCGCCAAAACATTAATCTTTCCTAAATCAAAATCATTGCTTCCCAGGCAAATATTTGGAATTAAAAAAAATGTTAATAATAAAAAACTTATTCTTTCTTTCATTTTTATCCTTTTTTAAAAAATAATTCTTTGTTGAAGATGTTCTGTCAAGCTAATCTAAGAAATTAACGAAACATCCTTCATCGTCTCGCTAATTTTAGAGACTCCTCAGGATTATCTATCTGCCTTTTCTTAAAAACATTAACAAAATACATCCTTCGCAAAAACGCTCAGGATCTTCTTTTTATCTGCTCTAAGAAACAATATAAGGTAGATAAAAAAACTCCCAACCAAAAAATTCAGCTGGGAGTGCATCCTCGAAACTCTAGTCCTCAACATTTATCCGTATGCCATTCTCTCGCGGCATATAAATATATAATTTTAGGCAGGCGTTCTGGCTCCTAGAAGACATTCTAGTTACAGTAGCGGGACTGCATCTGATTCTCACAGATTTTCCCTCTTAAGTTCTAAATTTCTTTAGAGACACCTAAAATAAAAAAATTTTAAAGAACATACGCAAAACAAGTTTGTTTTATTCGTTTCACTAAAAACTCATAAACTCCAAAGAATACAATACTATATCCAACCGTGCTCAAAAGAGTCATTCTAAAAAATGGAATCGCAAGCGTAAAACAGGTCGCCAACCCTTTAAGTGTTAATGGATAATATCCTGAAAGCCAAACACCGAAGTTTGTAATCACAAAGAAAGCAAATGCTGATGCAGCGCTAGACACAACAACATTCTTTGCACTTTTCTTGTTTCGAAGCCAAAGTCCAATTGCGGATATCAGAAATAAACTACCCCACGTAAAAAGCATCACAGAATGTATTCCTAGTATGATGTCTGTTGCCATCATTAAAAGAATAGGAAAAAACATTGCATATTTCTTGTCTAAATAAACACCGCCAAAAAGCACAAGTGCGAGGACTGGCGTAAAATTTGCCGGATGAACAACAAACCGCATCGTAACACCAAAAATTAATAATCCAAATGCTAACATAAAAATAACTCCTTTTCTTAAATCTTAATCACTGTAATACTAATTTTTAATAAAATTAATTCGAAAATATCCAAAAACTCTATTGCATCGGAATAAGCCACTCAATTTCCTTTAAGAGCTCTTCAATCTTAAAAGGTTTTGTCATATATTTTTGTGCACCCACAACTTTACCAATAAGACGATCTGCATCATCTTGAAGTGCCGTTAACATAATGATTGGAATGGATTCATCCTTGCTTTCCCGACGAATCTTTCGACAGACTTCAAATCCATTTAACTTTGGCATTTTTAAATCAAGCACAATTAAATCTGGTGCCTCTGTTAAATATTTTCGATATCCCTCTTCACCGTCAAATGCTACCACCGTCTCATATCCCTCCTTCTTAAAATAAGCTTGCAAAAGAGAAACCAGATCTTCCTCATCATCAATAATTAAAATTTTCTTTTTTCGATCGGACAAAACAATCATTTGTTCACAAAAGAATTTAAAAAACTTCTTTTCATCTTCACTGTCTGTTTTAGAAATTTTGACACCAATTCGATATAAATCAAAATCATCAAGTTTTAACGCCCAGATAGCCACCGCTTTCAGCAAAACCTCCTCACCATCTTTTACTTGAACAAACAGATCGATTTCTTCTCCATTTTCTATCTTCAGCCCTGAACGAAAACAAATACCTTCTGCGCTTAAGTTAACGGTTGTTGTTTCAAAGAATTCCTCTGAAATACTAGAAATTTTAAACCGCCCAGAGAAATTAACATCTACTCTCTTATACGCTCTTTTTTCTGTCATTTCTAAATATCTCCTTCTAACAAGGCATCAATTCGCTCCAAAAGCTGACTCTCACCATCATAAACAAGAATTGAAACTCCTTTTTTGTTTAATATTTCCTTTTTTCTTTTCTCAAGCCCAAGACCTCCGTAGACAATAACCGGGATATCCTGCGTACGCTCTGCGCCTCTTAAAAGATCAATAAGATTATCAGCGCGCATTTCACAAAGAATCTCTTTTATAAAAATAACATTTGGCAAATAGCTAATAGCCCCTTCCAAACACTTCGAAGGATTTCGAGCAATGTGAGCAAGAAGTCCATTCTTAAAAAAGATTTCTTCAACCTTAGCGCAAAGTTGATCATCATCTTCAGCCAAAAGAATTTTATAAACTTTTTTTCTTTTTTTCACTGAAAGAGAAGCGCCTCCAATGAGGACACCTCCATCATCACCCTCTTCTTGCTGTCCAATAACGCCTTCAATCATAGATTCAGGCGTACTAACGCTATCCAAAGAATCTTGTTCCTTCAATTTCTCAATTTTCTCTTTTTGCGCACCATAATCTTTTAAATCTCGCCTTATGACATGTTCGATTTGCTGAACCACCTCGTTGATTTTAAACGGCTTCTCTAAAAAACCGTCAACCTTAACGACCTCAAAATAATCTCTCATACCAGCGCGTGCGGTTAAAATAATGAACGGAATATTTTTTCCAAAATCTGTTTCTTTTAATTCTTTTAAAAAATCATTCCCACTTTTCTTTGGCATAAGAACATCCGATAAAATAACATCCGGACGGACTTTCTCAGTCAACGCAAGGGCTTCCTCACCATCAGCTGCCTGGTAAACTTCATATCCTTGTTTCTCGAGTTCTTCAGCAATTAAAATCCGCAGATCTTTTTCATCCTCAGCTAAAAGAACTTTAATCTTTTTCATACTCATATTTAGAAATCTCCTAAAATTTTCCGAACAAGCCCTAAAAGAGTTTCTCTTGAAAAAGGCTTTTCTAAATACATTATACTCTCAAAATTTTGCGCTTTCTTAAAAATTTCTCCAACCATACGTTTTGGCGTTGGCATCTTCTTTCGATCAATCCTATCCTTAGAAATCCCCTGCTTGTCCAACTCTTCTTTTTCTAAATAAGTAGCTTCCCCTAACCCGCTTGTAATAACAACTGGAATTTTATCCGTTTCGGAATTTTGCCTTAAAAGGCGGAGAACTTCATCACCCCTCATTTTAGGCATAACGTAATCTAAAAAAATTAAATCCGGCTTTTTTTCTAAAACAATATAATACCCTTCTTCGCCATCTAATGCGGTATCAACTTCAAAGGGTCCCATGCCTTCTAAAAGTGATTTCATAAGAAAACAAAAATCTTTTTCGTCATCAATAATAACAATTTTCTTCTTTTCCATAAAAATCCTTTCTTTTACTTAGCAGAAAAAGGAATACGAATAATAAATTTAGTGCCCTTGCCTTCTTCGCTTTCCACTTCGATCGTTGCATGATGTTTCTCTAAAATCATATAAACGGTGCTCAAACCCAATCCGGTTCCTCTTCCTTGTTCTTTTGTTGTATAAAAAGGTTCGAAAATTCTAGACATCACTTCTTTGGACATGCCTGGACCCGTATCTGATACCTCTACAACAATCTGATCTTTTTGCGTTTTATCTTTCTCTAAACATGTCTTAACAAAAATGTCTCCTGCGCCCTCTATGGCGTCTCCAGCATTAAGCAAAAGATTAAAAAAAACCTGTTCCATTAGAATCTTATCCGCAAAAATTATTATTTCTTGGATAAAACACTCCCAATGAAAAATAATATTTTTAGATTTAAACACATTTTTCGCTAATAAAGTTGCGTTATTAAGAATTTCTTCAACAGAAACTTCTTCCATCTTAATGTCCGAAGAACGAGAAAAATTTAGAAGCTGCACAACAACACTATTTGCACGCTCAGCCGCCTCTTTAATCATTTTTAAATGACTCCTTGTCTTCTCATCGGATTCAGCGATCTCATGATCTAGAGACCCTACGCTAAGCAAAATAATAGCCAGAGGATTTTTAACTTCATGAGCCACTCCTGCAGACAACTGCCCAACGGCTGCCATTTTCTCTGATTGTAAAATCTGACCCTGCGCTTCCTTCAGTTGCTTTTGCTGCTTAAAAAACTTTGATATTAATCGCGCAATAACACCAAACTCTGCGCCACTTTTTTCTAAATCCTCAAGCTGATCAACTTCTTCACAAGACAATGCTTTCGAAATTTTTCCTAAAGGCTTTGAAATCCAAACAAATCCAAACAAAAAGAAAAATATCAAAAAAGAAATTATAGATACGATAAAATAATAAAAATTCTTTTGTTTTGATCTTAAAAGATAGTCTGCCAAAGGATACTGTGTTCGAAAAACAAGAGATCCAACAGCCTCTCCATCAAATCCATACAACTCTCTATAAATATAAAAAACATCTTCCAAGTCACGATGGAGCTCCTTAACGTCCTCATCTTTATACGATAACCGATCCATTAAAAAAACATTTCCCTCCATTAGCTGAGAAAAATTTTCAACAAATTCATTATTTAAAGCACGCGCAACCAAAAAATATCCTCTCGGAGGAGTCTTTCGATCAACATCAGAGGTAGGATGAATTGTTGCCCCTCGAACCTCTAGAGGTCCCTCTTTAGACCATACAAAAAAATCGACAAAATGTTCACTATACAATTTTTCTTTAATTTTATTAAAAGAAATAGGAAATTCCTTTAAAAAACCCTCTTCCTCCTCCTGAATAGAATAAATAAGCCTTGAGTCTAAATCGTAAACCCAAGCAAACTGAATATCATAAGTTTCCATAGCATTACCGATATTTTCTTCAGCCCATTCTTCAGCCTCTTCATCTGTTTGATTTTTTCGCTCTATAAGATCAACCATTTCATCCCAATAAGTATAATCAAAAGAAATTGCATCTAAAGAGTTTCCTTTAAGATTAAAAATCTCATTAAAAAAGTACGTTGTGTGTTCTTTGCGATCTTCCAGAATAGTAAAAAACTCTTTTTGCTGAATTTGATCGATAAAAAATAATCCCACCGAAAAAAATACAATTGTTAACAATAAAAACAAAACAAGTTTTACTTGTATCTTCATATTTTCTCCTATAACAAAAACATTTGGTTATCCAATGCTTGTAATTGGAAAAGTGACAAAAAACTTAGTCCCTTTACCAACTTCGCTCTCAACGCTTATCTTGCCGCCATGCCTTTCGAGAATCATATACGCCGTGCTTAAGCCAAGTCCAGTTCCCTTGCCCGGTTCTTTTGTCGTATAAAATGGTTCAAAGATTTTCTTTTGAACCTCTTCTGTCATTCCTTCTCCTGTATCTAAAACCTCAATAATCACTTCTTTTTTATTTTCCTCTGCAATTTCTGAAACATATGTCTTTACTCTAATCTCTCCATTGCTTTCAATAGCATCAGCAGCATTGCCGAATAGATTAAAAAAAACTTGTTCAAGCAAAATTTTGTCAGCCTGCACGACAACGTCTTTGTTTATGAATTCCGTATTAAAAACAACATCTTTATTTTTTAGTGTTCTTCCGACGAGCGAAATAACATTATTTAATGCCTGATGTAAAGAAACGTCAGATAACTCAAGCTGAGAGTATCTTGAAAAGTTAAGAAGTTCCACAACAACCTTGTTTGCGCGCTCAGCCGCATCATTGATCATCTTCAGATGTTTTTTCCCTTCGCCACCTAAATCTCGTATCGTTGACTCTAGCGCGCCAACACTCAACAAAATAATGGCTAAAGGATTTTTCACTTCATGGGCAACACCCGCAGAAAGCTGACCAATAGCTGCCATCTTTTCTGACTGCAAAAGTTGCTGCTGCGCTTCTTTTAGCCGCTTATGTACCTTTTGAAGATCTAAAAACATCGATTCAAGCTTCTGCTCTGCATCTTTGCGCTCTGTGACATCTACTCCAACACATAAAATTTCCTTTATGCCAGAATCTACCACAATAGCTTTATTTGTCCAAGCAACCCACATCCTGCTTCCGTCTTTACGCATATTTTGATTTTCATTACTCGCATATCTCTCTGAATAACTACAAATGTCATCAATCATGCGCCTTAAATCTTGGCCCGAATCATCCGTAGCCGGAACAATCGTTCCGATAACACTCTTTCCTAAAATTTCGTTTTCTTCGTACCCGAAAAATTTCTGAGCGAAATCATTTACAAAAGAAATTTTTCCTTCTTCATCCATGCGCAAAATAATACTATTAGCACTTTGAACAAGCTCTCGATATTTTTCCTCACTCTTTTTAAGTGCCTTCTCATCCCCCTTACGTTTTGTCACATCACTCATTGTTCCAATCATCCGATTGGCAACACCCTGTTCGTCTACCAAAAAGACACCGTGCTCCTCAATATAAATATACTTACCATCCTTTTTACACAATTGATATTCAATGTCATAAGGTTGCAAATCTTTCATTTTCTCGTTAAGCGCAGTTACAGTCTCAGCTCTATCGTCTGGGTGAATATATTGAACCCATTCCGCCAAACCAACATGTGCATACTCTTCTGGGGTGTATCCTGTTACTTCTTCAATAGCGCCTAACCAATAAATTTTTCCTGAAATAATATCATAGTCATAAACAAGCTGCCCAGTCTGTTCAGCCATAATACGATAACGATTTTCACTTGTGACAAGATCTTCCTCTGTCTGAATGCGTGCAATCACACCTCCTAAACGCGAGGCAATAATTTCAATAGCATTACGCGTTAAAAGAGAAGTCGCTTTGTGAAAATGAGAAGCAAGAAAAATAACGGATACCACTTCTCCTCGATCTTCAACAGGAATAATTGCCATGGCGCGCAGACCTTCATTGTGACGAATTTCATCCATTTCAGATGCAATTTCTGAATGAAGCCCATAAACCGCACGTCCTTCTAAAACAGACTGAACTTTGTTCATATTGATATTTAAATTCTCGCAAGTAGCTGCAAATTCCTCAGTAAACCCTTTTTGAATAATCATTTGAGGCTCTTTTGTTTCCCTTCCAATCAAATAAATGCCACCGCAATCAAACTCTTCAATTTGCAACATAATATGAAGAAAGTCTTCAGCGGCATTCTTTAAGCTATGCCTCGAAGATAGCATAATCCCCAAATCTCTTTGAAGAGATATAACCTTCTCATTCTTCCTGCGATCTGTGACATCCTCCCCTGAACTTAAAATACCGATACACTTGCCGTCTTCTCCTTTAAGTACTGAATTGCTCCAAAGAATGACTTTTTCTTCTCCTCGCTTCGTTAAGATAGAATTTTCATAATAACGTAAAAGTTCCGATTCTCCAGCTATCAAGCGATTATGAACTTCTTTAATTCGCCCTGCGCTCTTATGAGGCAAAAATAAATCAAACCAGTTCTTCCCAAATATTTCTTCTTTTTTATAGCCTAAAATTTCACATCCTCTCTCGTTGATCAAAACAATGTTTCCCTCTTTGTCTAGCGCGACCATCATCACGCCGGCAACATCCAAATATTGTTTCGTTAAATCTTTTTCTCTTCGAAGGGCTTGCTCAACCTTCTCTCGATTCAAAACTTCACAATCAAGATCATTCTTGCTTGCCGTAATATCTTTAAGATTTATCGTCATCCGATTAAACGCTTCAGCCAATTCACCAAACTCATCCTGCACGTCAATCTGAATCACTGTATCCAAATTTCCTTTTCCTATTTCCGATGCCGCATTCTTAAGCTTAATCAGCTCTTTTGAAATCGAATTAGAAATCAAGAAACCGATAAGAACAGATAACGCCATAGAAATTAAAGAGACCAAAAGCATAATACTTTTTATCCGATTCACATCAGAAAAAACTTCATTACCTTGATAAGACGAAACTAAAAGCCATCCTAACCCCTTGTAATCACCAAACCCTTTCGATTGCGAGTAGGAAACAAGCTTTACTTCTCGATCTTTTTCTTTTACAACAAAATAACGAGGCTGGGCATGCAAAAATTGTTCAAAAAACGAAAAAGAACCCTGAACAGAAGCTGTTTTTACGGGATGCATCTTAAAAGGGTAGATTAATTCTCCATTTCTTGTAAAAAGCTGAAAATCTGGAATCGCAATTTTCGATCCCACAAGTTCCTGCGTTTGCTCAATTTCAGCCTGCTCAACAGAATCAATAATCTGAAAAACTCCCTCAAGATTAAAAACAACTTTCAAAACACCTAAGAACTTTCCATTGGCATCATTAATTCTCAAACAAAAATTAATAGCAGTCATGTTAGAGCTTTTATCAAAATTAACATCCTCCACAAAAATCCCTTTTTCTTTCGCCTGAATCCACCAATCTTCATCAGCCTGATAATAATCAGTGGTCTTACCCGTTTGCGCAACATTAATACCATATTGATTTGTAACAAAAGCCTCTCCAAAAACAGGATACCCATATTCACCCGAATAAAACGCCAATCGATTCTTAAGAATCTGTGCTAAAGGATTTTCCGAGAGATCTCGGACAAATGTTGGGACTTCGCCTTGTTCATTTTTTTTCCAAAATTCTTCGTGCTGCTCAATATATAAAAAGAGATTATCAATTCGAGAAAATTCTTGATTAGAGTCTTGAAGGCTTGTTTGAAGCTCTGGATTAAAAAGAATTTCACGAAATACTTGGATCTTATTAAAAATATCTCTGTCAATTTTGCCCAATGCTGTTCTGGTCAAAACCACAGAGTTTCTTCCAATGTTTTTCTTAAGCGCCTTATAGCTTATGCTTGTTGCCACATACCCAGCAACCGCCATGAGAAAAACAACAACTAAAAAACCTAAGATTAACTTAATGCCTATTTTCATAATTATGCGCTAAAATACGCTCCCAATAAAAAAACACCAACAGCCATTAAAAAAGAAAATAAACTTACCGCAAATGCTTTCATTCCTTCTTTCGAGAATACATTTCTTAAGCTTGCATTTAACCCAATCGCCGCCATAGCAGTACTCCAAAATAACGTCAAAACAATTTTTAATACTGGACGCAAAAACCCAACAGCTGGGAAAAAAGTAAAAATCAATCCACCCAATAAAAATCCCCATAGATACCAGGGAATATAAAACTTTCCTTTAGAAAAGCTCGCAAAAAGAGGAATTAAAAATAACAATCCTGCATACCGAATTGCCTTAACAGAAATCGCCAAAGACTTTATATGACTTGGAAAATCTCGAACAGCGACCTTTACAAATCCAGTAAACTGCAAAACGCTCCCAGAAAGAACACCATAGTTTACATCTGACATTTTGAGCCAAGCAGAAACTAGCGGCAAAACAATAAATAATCCGATCATCCCTGATATAAAAATTGGGACCAGACTGACAGAAACTTCATCAGAATCAGCATCGATAGCCTTAGAGGCAATCACAATCGCAGAAGCACCGCAAATGGTGGAGCCAGTTGTCAAAAGATATCCCACTTTTTCCTTAAGCTTCAAAAGTGAAGATAAAAAAAGCGCCGTAATAATATAAATAATAAAGACGAACAAAATTAGAAAAATAAAATCAAACTCAATGGATGAAAATACTTTAAAATTTAAATTAACGCACCCATACAAAACGACTCCAATTGGAATCAATAAGGCAGGGGCAGAATTGATGCTAGAAGAATATTGATTGGGAATACGAAAAAAAGAATTGATAAAAATACCTAACAACATAGCTATAAAAAGAGGATCAAGTAAAGGATTTGCGGTAATCTTTTGAAGTGCAAAAGCCACAAGTCCAATAATAAAAGCCAGAACAATACCGCATTTATTTTCCAGCGTTTTCTTTCGATTTTCCACAGCATACCTCTTCTCTTTAAGTTCGACTTTAATATGCGAACTCATTATACCGCAAAAGCTTATAAACAAAAACGACTTTTTAAAATCCCGTTGCTATAGCCTTTCAAAGAGAATGAACTTTTCAGAGGCGCAAGACTGAGCGCAACTTGCACATGATGCTGATCGGCATTCAATACTTTTCTTTCGAATAACTCCTTTTTTAATCAAAATATCAAGCATTTTCTCCATAGCCGTTGGATCGACTTGAAAATGAATAGAGAGTTCTTCCAAAGATAAAATTTTTTGCTTTTCAAATAGTTCTTTTATTTTAATAAGCATATTAATATTTATATTAATTATTATTTTTTGACAAAATCCTTAAAAAAGTAAAAAATACAAAAAACATCACTCCAACAAACGCAATCCACCCTAATGATTCTTCCGGATGCACAGAAAACCGAGCTACCTGATAAAACAAAACAGCTGCAGACCATCCCAGCAAGGAAGAATAAAAAATACTGAACAATGTCCACCTCAAATTTAGCTCAGCATAGATAGCAGCAACAGTTGCGATACAAGGCATATATAAAAGGATCATCAAGAGATATGCAAACGCTCCAGCTTTTCCATCAAAATTATTAACCAAAGAAGATCGAAAATCTTCTGATGCATCATACCCTTTGGCATCGCCTTTTTTTTCTTTAACAAAAACCGGAAGATTTAATTGTCTTATATTCTCTGAAATAGATAAGAATGCCTGCTTTATATTCGACCCAAAATTAAAATCTTCATCGAGGCCTTCTCTGCTTTCAGTCTTCCTATACAATGAATCCAATGTGCCAATAACAGACTCTTTAGCAAAAACTCCAGTAAAAGTTCCAACAACAGCCGGCCAATTAGCTTCCCTTATCCCCATTGGTTTAAAAATTGGAAGCGCAAATTGTCCAACCTGTTTTAAAATAGAATCTTTTTGTTGCCCTTTTGAATTTAATCCACCTCCAAGAGCATACAAAAGATTTAAAATAACCACAACAAAGAGAATGACTTTTCCTGCTTTTAGGATAAATCCTTTGAGCCTCTCCCATGTGTGAACCAAAATTCCTTTTAAGGTCGGTTTATGATACGGAGGGAGCTCCATGATAAAGGTTGAAGGCTCTCCTTTCAAAACAGTATTTTTAAGCAAAAATGCCGTCATAACCGCGCAAAGGATTCCAATCATATATAAAGCAAAAATAACCAAGCCTCCATTGGAAGGAAAAAAAGCGGCGGCAAACACAGCATACACGGGAAGCCTGGCTCCACAGGATATAAAAGGATTAATCACAATGGCTAACGTGCGATCACGAACACTTTCCAGTGTTCTCGTCGACATAATCGCGGGTACATTACACCCAAAGCCCATCAACATTGAAACAAATGCTTTTCCTGGAAGCCCTACAGCACGCATCGCTGAATCCATGACAAAAGCAGCTCGCGCCATATATCCCGAGTCTTCTAAAATTGCTAAACAAAAAAACATAAAAAATATCGTTGGGATAAACGTTGAGACAGTTTGAATCCCTCCTCCTACTCCATCAGCTAAAAATATCTTAACGATCTCTGGCACATGCATAAACGTCAAGACAGCTCGGAATCCATCAACAAAAATCGTGCCAGACAAAGAATTAAAAAAATCAATAAAACATCCTCCAAAGCTAATCGTAATCCAGAACGTTAAATACATAGCTAAAAGAAAAATAGGAATACCTAAATATCGATTAAGAACAAACTTGTCGATCAAATCAGAAATATCTTTTTTAGCCAATCTTTTTTTATTAATAACCTTCTTACATACAGAATTAATAAATCCATATCGGCTATCCGCAATAATAACATCTGCGTCTTCTCCTAGGATTTCCTTAGATCTTTGCTTCACGCGATCAAGGATATCCGTCAAAGAATTCTTGCCACGTATCTCTTTTAAAAAATCTTCTTCCTCTAAAAGCCTGATAGCCACCCATCGAATATTATTAAAATCTTTTTGAACATCCAAAGTATTCTTGAGCTGCGATGCAATCTCCGAAATGCCTTGCTCAATCTCATCTGGAAAATAAATATTTGCTCTAGAAATTATTTTCTTGTTTAGAGCCTCTTCAATTAAGTCTTTTACATCATCAATACCTTGATTTTTACTTGCAACAGTACAGGCAATCGGCATATCTAAGTCTCTTGAAAGCTCTTCAATTTTGATGCGAATTCCGAGATCCTTCACAATATCCATCTTATTTAAAATGACAACGCATGGAACCTGCATCTCAATAAGCTGAGTTGTGAGATATAAATTGCGCTCAAGACTTGACGCATCAACAATGTTAATCACCAAATCTGGCTTTTGGGTAAAAATATTTTCTCTAGCAATCTTCTCGTCTAGAGAAGATGCTGATAAAGAATAAATTCCAGGAAGGTCGACGACCCGGACAGATCTCCCTTGATGCGTATAGTTTCCTTCTTCGCGCGAAACCGTAACGCCTGGCCAATTGCCAACTTCTAGACGAGACTTTGTTAGACTATTAAATAATGAAGTTTTGCCGCAATTTGGATTTCCAACCACAGCAACAGTTAATTTTTTCTGCATATTTTTAAGGTTTATGAACTAAGATTTGTTTTGCTTCGCCACGACCAATGGCAATGCGTGCATCTTTAAGCTCTAAAACAATTGGACCAAAATGAGAATTTTTAACAATTTTAAAATCTCCGCTAGGGACAAGGCCCAAGTCCGTTAGACGCTTACGAAGGCTTGCGCCTCCATCTATTCTTGCTAACCGAACAATTTGGTTTTCGGAAACAAGCGTAACAGGAATAACTTCGTTGGATGTTTGTTGGCATTGCTCGCAAATGCCATAAACTTCTAGCTTATGGAATAGCGGTCGACACCCTTTTTGAAAAATCAAAGAATTCTGAAGCGATTCAAGCTGATCACTTGTAAACTCCATAACTTTCTTACATTTTACACAAACGAAATGATCATGATGATTCTCAGGATGCAAATGTTCATAACGCTTAAAATCTTCTCCTTCGAATTGAAGCTCAGAAGCAAACCCAATCTCAGAAAACAGCTTTAATGACTTTTCAGTGTCTGCCTTACTTACATTAATTCCTTTGCCTTGAAGAATTTGGTAAAAATCATCGACTGATATATGTTTTTCACAGGTAGAAAATTCTTGTACAATGCCAGGGCAAATGCTTTTATCAATACGCCCTTTTTTGTGCAAAAGATCACAAAGATGATCCTGAACCTCTTTTGAAATAATATAAAAATCTCCGTATAGCATAATTATCCTCTTGTCCTTCTTTTAAAACTTTGATTATTTTTACAATATTGACGAAAATCAGAGAGCCATTTAGCATGGCGACCTTCGTCAATAAATTTTAGAAATTTTGATAATTTTTCAAACGTATGTGAACCAATCGCATGCTCAATTTTACATGCATCTTGTGAAGCATTTTTCTTATCAACCCCTAAAATTTCATTGATAAAACGGATAAGCGTTTTATGCCTTTTGTAAATAAACTTTGCTTGTCTTTTTCCTTGCCCTGTCAACTGCACATCGCCATAACGCTCGTGAACCACATAGCCGTTTTCTGAAAGAAACCTTAAAGCGCTTGTTGTGCTTGATGTTTTGACATTCATCAGCTGACTTAAATCACGCACACGGACAATACCTTTTGTTTCTTTAAGCACAAGAATACATTCAAGATAATCTTCCATGCTTGAGCTTAATATATTTTCTCGTCTTTCTTTAACTTCAATCATAATCTATTCTAATCTCTCCTTAAAATGTTAGACAAGTCTAACAAATTAAACATAAAATGTCAAGTTTTTAAGAAATCCTAAATTTAACTATTGTGTTATAAAGAAAATATGTTACAATTTCATTTAGTAAAGCATTTTAAGGAAAGGATGTTGCAATGGCTCACAAAATTACAGAAAAATGTACTGCATGCGGAACATGTGTTCCAGAATGTCCAGTAGAAGCGATCAACGTTGGCGATCCTATCTACACAATTGATGCTGAAAAATGCATCGACTGCGGCGCTTGCGTAAGCGTATGTCCTACCGAAGCGATTGTCGCTGAATAAATTTTTTTAAAAAGGGCTAGCTTCTAATAAAGAAACTAGCCCTTTTTTTATTTCTTTCCCCAAAAAATCTTATCTACAATTCATCCACAGCCAACGAAGCTAACTCTGATCGCTCACTTTTTGTTAAAAATGAATGGCCGAAAATTTTATGCTTCTTTAAGCGTTCAACAGCATAGGAAAGTCCATTGGAATTTGCATCCAAATAAGGATTGTCAATCTGATCCGGATCACCAGTCAAAACAATCTTTGTTCCTTCACCCGCACGAGAAACAATCGTTTTAATTTCATGTGGTGTTAAATTCTGCGCCTCATCCACAATCAAGAATTGATCTGGAATGCTGCGTCCTCGAATATATGTCAACGCTTCGACTTCAATGAGATCTGATTGCATCAGATGATCAACCGTTAGCTCACTCGTTGCCACACCTTCAATTTTCGATATCACAGAACGCTTTAAAATAAATTCTAGATTATCATAAATAGGCTGCATCCAATATGTCAGCTTCTTTTCTTTGCTTCCAGGCAAATATCCAATATCCTTACCCAAAGGAATAATCGGACGTGCCACTAAAAGACGCTCATACAAAGAAGATTTATCTATAACCATAGAAAGCCCGCATGCAATCGCCATCAACGTCTTTCCTGTTCCTGCCTGCCCAACCAATGTAACCAACTTAACATCATCATTTAAAAGAAGGTCGAAAGCAAAGCTCTGCTCCATATTGAGAGGACGAATCCCCATGGCAGAGAATTCCTTTTTAATCGGAGTCAATGCGTTTTCTGCACTATCATATCGGCAAATAGCTGAAGAAGACGGATCTTCTTTAGCCCTTGCAAAAACATGCTCATTTTCGAATAAAGTATACCCTTTAACCTCAAGACTATCTTGCGTATAAAGCTGATTAATTTCCTCTTTTGAGACTTCAATTTCACGCCACCCTTTATACAAATGAGAATATTCAACTTTTTGTTTTTCATAATCTGCAGATTTAATTCCTAAGGCCTCTGCTTTAATGCGAGCATTAATGTCTTTAGAAATAAAAAAAACATCTTGTTTCTTATTCTGAAGGTCCCATGCAACCGCTAGAATTTTATTATCATTTAATCTTGCGTCAATATCTGGAAGTTCGACGTCTTTTGGACCAAACGAAAGAATCAGCGTTCCTCCATTTGACATCTTCGCCCCTTTTTTAAGGGCTCCTTTCTTAATCAAGCCATCAATTTCTCTTAAAACTTCTCGAGCATGCATTCCTTTTTTATCAGGACTTGTCTTAAACTCATCCAACTCCTCAATAACAATCACTGGAATAATAACATTATTATCCGCAAACGAATAAATAGAATGCGGATTATGAATTAAAACATTAGTATCTAAAACAAAATTCTTTTTCATTTAGACCCCTTAGCTCCTTTGAGTTTTATTTTGGATTTATTAAAACAGCGCCTGTATCCGCACTTGTAACAAACGCAGCATATCTTTTAAGCCAGCCCCCTTGAACCTTAGTCTTAAACGGCTGCAGCTTAGCTAAGCGTCTTTTAATTTCAGCACTAGACAACTTTACATGTAATTTATTTTTATGCGCATCAATCTCAATAATATCTCCGTTTTTCAAAATCGCAATCTCACCAGCTGCAGCGGCTTCAGGAGAAACATGGCCAATACAAAGCCCTCTTGTTCCACCCGAGAATCGTCCATCTGTAATCAAAGCAGCTCTTATTCCTGCGCCCTTCATAGCAGATGTCGGCGAAAGCATTTCTTGCATACCAGGCCCACCCTTTGGTCCTTCATAGCGAATAACAACAACATCTCCATCTTTAACCTGTCCTTTAAGAATCCCTTTTAAAGCATCCTCTTGAGACTCATAAATACGTGCTGGACCACAAAATTCAAACATATCTTTATCTACACCACTTGTTTTTACAACAGAACCTTTGCGAGCGATATTACCAAATAAAATCGCCAAGCCTCCTTCTTTTGAAAAAGCATTCTTAACAGATTTCAGAATTTTTCCATCTGGTGCTGGAGATTTCTTAACATAGCTTCCAAGGGTTCCATAAACCGTTTTTGCATCAAGTTTTAGCGGTGCCTTGCTTCCTTTGTAAATTGATCTTAAGATCGCGCCCATGCCGCCGATACGATGCACATCTTGAATATGAACATCCATTCTCGATGGAGAAATCTTAATAACGTTCGGCGTTACCTTAGAAAGTTGATTGATGCGTTTTAAATCATATTTAATGCCAGCCTCGTGCGCCAAAGCCAAAACATGCAACACAGTATTAGTAGATCCACCCATGGCCATATCAAGAATAAAAGCATTATCAATCGAATGCTTTTTCAAAATATCCAAAGGTCGTATTTTCTTCTTTAATAAATACAAAAGTTGGCTTGAAGATTTTTTAACAAGCTCAATTCTTTTTGGATTTATTTTATATTGATTTTTCTTACCCTTTACAGGAACCATTGCTGTAATAGTTCCGTTTCCAGGAAGCGCAAAACCTAAAGCTTCACCCAAGCAGTTCATTGAATTTGCCGTAAACATACCCGAACAACTTCCAAAACTTGGACAAGCGCAAGATGTTAAGCTCTCCAAAGCCTTTTTGCTCATTTTTCCAGCGCTATGTTGACCAACGCCTTCAAAAACAGAAATAAGATCCGTACAACGCGAGCCAGCTAGCATAGGCCCTCCGCTAACATAAATTGCAGGAATATTTATTCGAACCATAGAGTTGTACATCGCGGGAACAATTTTGTCACAATTGCCAATACCGATCCAAGCATCGCATGGATGAGCCCCAATAATCGTTTCAATTTGATCCGCGATAAGCTCTCGAGAAGCTAAAGAATATTTCATGCCAAAATGCCCCATCGCGATTCCATCACAAATAGCCCCGCCAATGTTAGTGTACCAAACATTCACGCCTTGACTTTCCAGTTCCTTTTTAACAATCACACCTAATTGATCCAAATGGGCATGTCCTGGAATCTGAGTTGTATAAGAATTGATGATTGTGACAAACGGCTTCTTTAAATCTTTAACAGATTTCAAAACACCCTCTGCCATCATCAACGATACGCTTGGAAGCATATGAGGTCCTGCACGAAAAACATTACTTCCATTCTTGCGAACACTTTCAATTCCCTCATTAATAGCTCTTTTTGACATTACATCCTCCTACATATTTGGTTTTACGAATTGAACTCTATTTTAACCTTGATTTTGACTCTAAACAAGATAAAACCTGTTGTTTTAAAAACGTGAGAAGGTTTTAAGAAGATTTCTTGCGGATTAAAATTTTATATGCAATAACTGAAAAACCTAAAAAAGTAAACGTATAAATAAAATCCTCTATCGGGATAGAAAGAATACGAGCTCCCCATATCGCTTGAGGATTATATATAATAACTGGAAGTCCTGCTAAAATTCCTTTAGATATTAGAAGCGGAGCATAAAATATTGTTAAACAAACAACAAAATTCTTTGTAAAAACAATTTCCTTAAAAAAGTTTACGGATAAAAAAAAGAATGCTGCCAAGAATATTAAACTAATCGACGTATAATTCTTATTTTGATAAAATAAAGCTGCTGCCATTAAAAAAATAATAAAAATATAAATAATATTTTTATTAAAACTAATTTCTCGATCCTTAGAAAAACATTGCACTACCTCGTAAACAAAAATACAACTAAACGATATCGCTACAAAGAAGCAGGCTTCAGCAATAGGTAAATTTAAAAATTTTACTGTTCCGATATATCGCGGATTAAAAAACCAATCCCCGAGAAATATTGCCAAAACATTCCAAGCAATATACGCAGGAGCAGCAATTAAAATAGCTCCCAGCGCATAGCTCCATTTCTTAAAATAAAATATCTTTTTTCCAAATGAAAGTGCCAGCGGAATGCTGATGATAAGAACATCAATCCATGAATAAAAACTCATCTCATCTCCTTTGTTATCATCATTTTATGTTAAAAATAAAATATCTGCAAAAGCAATTCTTTATTTCTAAACATTTAACAACTGCAATTTGCATGCTTGTCGTCTTTTACAAACAAAAGTGGAAAAATAATATCGCTAACACAACACGGCATCCATACAGCTAGAAATAAAAAGAAGAACACACAAATATAAACACTAATTCCTAAAGGACCGTCCGCAGCCATAATCATATGAAACAACGAAGCCCATGTGCTTATCAATACATGAGCTCCATGAGGAAACTTAGTCATTGGCTTAAAATATGCAATAGCAATACCAACAATAGCAAGAGGATTAACAATCCACCACTTCTCGATAAATCCAATATGCAGTTCTCGATGTGGCATATTAAGAAGCGTTTCTCCTAGATATGGAATCACGCAATCGCTTAATGTTGCAATGCCAATAGATCCAACATACCCGATTAAAAGCAACATCCAAATGTTACACTTTTTTTTTGATTTCTCACATTGATGCCGATGATACATTGAAGCCGTAGTAAGAGCACTCAAAAAAACATGCAAAGGGTGAAGCACATAAAATGTATTATAAGCGACACCCTCGGGGATGTTCTGAAAAGCAACCATCAAAGCAATGCCAAATAAAGCACCAAAAAGAGTAAACGGAGAATGACTTTTAAGCTCGTGAACAATGACTTTCAACATACTTATTTTATCCAAAGTCCATGCTTATTACAAAATTCAATAGCTTTAACATCTTCGGCTTCTGTCATAAAGACAGCTTCTGGAGCCACGCCTGGGTTTAAATATTTACGCTGAATCTCACTACAACTTTTAAGTTCAATAAATTCAATATAGTGATCTTCTTCCATCGGATGAGGAACTTCACCAATTTTAACTTTATAGCCACCCTCTATTTTTTCGATCACAGGAACATGCTTTTCTTTTCCTTGATCTGCAGTCTTTGGTTCTGCTTTTTTAAGAGAATTTCCGCAACAAGAAATCTCACAATTTTCTTCACATCCTCTTATTGTTTCCACTAAACAATTGCAGCTGTCATCATTAGAACATGTATAAATCTCAGATTTATTGCAAGACATCTTTCCTCCTTATGTAGCATATATTGGTAAATTATTCTTCAGACATATTAACATAAACTAAATTTTAGGAAAAGAACCATCTAAAATAATTATATTATCGGCAAACTAACGCCCCTAAAAACCCTGCCCCAACAATAATTAAAGCGGGATGAATTTTAGTAAACATAAACAATCCAAATGCAATAATAATTAAGACAACATTTTTCCAATTCATTAAATTAGTAACACCAACTGTCTGAAAAGCGACAGCCACAATCATCGCGAAAATAACAACCTGAATTGTACTAAAAGCCCCTTTAATCGATGGAAGATCTTTATATTGATTATAAAAATAGGTCGCAACTAAAACGAGGATGACTGGCGATAAAAGATTTGCAATGTTCGCAATGATTGCTCCAGAAATACCAGCAACCTTATTGCCTGTATAGGTTGCAAACTTAACTGAAATCGCACCTGGAAAAATTTTAACAATGCCTAAAACTTCTAAAAACTCTTCTCTTGTAAGCCAATGATATCTTTCAACAACATCTTTTTCAATTAGAGGCAAAAAAGAATACGCGCCTCCGATAGCAAATAAACCAATACGAAAAAAAACTAAAAAAAGATCAAACAAAACCATTTCTTATACTCTCCATTTACCTTATATTCTTAAAATTCCTGCCAAAGGACAACATTAAGAGTCACCCCCGAACTTCCAGCAATCATTCCAGGAGGAAGATTCGCAGATAAATCTGGGACTTGATAAATCGAAGGAACGTTAGTTCCCATATTAAAATAATTTGAAACAATCGAACCAATAACATCTGTCTGCTTAGTAATCGTTATTGTATCTTCAGCATAAAACGCACCCATAGCTGCTGTTTGCGCTTCATAAAAACCAATTGTATTAGGCGTCATAATTCCAAAACAATTTATCGGAAAAGAAACGTTTCCTGACGTAACAAGACTAGCATTTACTTCCGCCGTACCCGTCACAAGAACTGTTCCTATCCCACTATATGTTATTGTTGTATTTCCACCAACTTTATTAAAATTTAAAGCATTATCTCCATCAATATAAATTTTTCCGGCAATCGTCAAACTCCCACTTCCATCCATGCTAATACTATTCGTACCATCCGTATAACTAAAAACACTATTCGGCTTAATATCATTAAGCTCATTTGTTAAAACAAGGGCCTCTGATTGAAATTTTTGTTGAACAGTTAAACTTGGGTTACTCGGATCAGGGTCAGACAAACTTGGGAATGTCATAGAATCTCCTAAATCATAAGCATTTGCTGTTCCATTATCAGAATAAACGTTTGACGCCCCCTGGTTTCCTCCCCATCCATCTGTCACGTAAACTGCATCAACAGTTTCTTTAATCGAATTGCCAGAAACATCAGTGTTTCCTACGCCCGCACTTCCGCTTAAAGCAACAACACCTGTCTTAACGCGCAATTCCGCATTTAAAGTTGAGACCGTTTCTCCATTAAAAACTGTTGTCGGAAGCGCTGGAATTTTTGCCTGCAAAGCTGCGCTGAGACCTGTGTAATTATTTTGAACAAACTGTGCTGTTCCGCCTAAATTAGCAGCTAAATCTGTCGGGTTAAGACCGCTTCCTAAAACAACAACAGACCCTGCAATATCAACCGTCCCATTAATCATTGCCCCTGATTGCCCTTCTCCAGCAAAAATAACGTAATCCCAAGGAGAAGAGCTTGACATAGAAACATATATCTGAACAGTTATTACTATTCCATTAAGGACTGCAGTTGAGCGAATCCATATTTCATCAGGGCTGCTTGTATTCTTCAGCAAGACTGAATATTGCCCTCCATTTAAAGTCGTGCCGCTATACGGAACCGAATAAAATACGCCCGTATTCGGCCCTATATTAAAAGAACCAATATTTCCATCGCTCCAGCTCCCGGTTGAAGCATAATCTTGCTTTAAATCATATATCGCTCTTTGCAGTCCAGACTCTGCGATATAAAATGTCATAGTCTCAAGCCTTTGTCTTTCTGAAATGCGCATTTCACTTGCAGCGTACATCACAAAAGCAGCACTCAACCCAATCAAAACAACAATCACAAGGTAAGAAATTAAAAGCAAACTTCCTCGTCGATTATTTAGTCGTTTCAATATTGGATATCTTTTTTTACCCTTCATATCAATTCCTCAATTCCAATTCAAAATTTAACTGATACGTAAGTGAATTACCTTTTAATGTTATATCTTCCCCAACAAGAGCAACCTCCATAATATTTGGCGTTGCTAATTGCCGCCTGAATTGTACTGATTGAATATCGTGAGCTACAATATCTGTTGCTGGTCCCATGCTATTAATCCGATGAAGCTCTGTTAAACCCGTTCCTCCTAAAATATATTGAAACGTATTCGCTTCCCAAAGAATAGACCCATTTAAAATTGTGTTAGGAATATGAAACGTAATCGACGTATACCAAACATCATCTGCAGGCACATCTACTATTGCAGCCGATCCCGTTTCAAGTAAATCTTTCTTAATCTGCTCCATAGATTTACGCAATTCTCTCTGAAGACCAATCTGAGCCCTGTTAACTTCCCATGTGCGTTGCCCTGCATTCATCGACACATATAAAGCACCCACTAAAAAAGAAAGAATTAAAACAGTCACCATGACTTCGAGTAGCGTAAAGCCTCTGGATAATTCTTTTTTTATTTTAGCTTCCTTCATTCTCATTTTTCCCCTACTTCTGCGCAAACAACATAACTAAGTTCACAATAGAATCAAGCTCTCCATTTAAATTTGAATCCTCACCTGTATCAAGAATCCCATCCAAATCAATGTCTTCACCAATGATTCTATCGTATTTATCTTCCCACGAAACAACTACTTTTATCTCGAGCAATTGAGCATTGCTTGAATCAATATAAATAACACCTGTGCCATTTACTTGACTCAAAAAAAACGTATCTCCTGGCGTTCCCCCAGAAGCATAATCTGTTGCGATCAAGCTATAATCATGATTGCGTATTTCTTCCATCTTTGATTGTGCTGCAGCAACCGCAAGAGTTTTGTTACCAGCTAAGGTCGCTGCCACAGATGTATAAATAAACAGATTAACCATCCCAACAATCGCAACGCCCAAAATAACAGTTACAACAAGAAGCTCAGCTAATGTAAAAGCATTTAAATTTTTTCTAGATAAAGGATGAGAAACCGAGAAACGATTTCTAAAAAAGTTCAGCGCCCTCTGCAAAAAACAAAAGAAAAATTTTCTTTTAAAAAATCTGAGGTCTTTTACCTTGCAACGCATAGGCTAGCACCTCCCTCTACTATAAGTATAAAATATTTTCATCCAGTATCCTAAAATATTTTAAGAGTTGATT
Source organism: Candidatus Aceula lacicola (assembly GCA_030765785.1). Taxonomy (GTDB): domain Bacteria; phylum Omnitrophota; class Gorgyraeia; order Zapsychrales; family Aceulaceae; genus Aceula; species Aceula lacicola. The sequence goes on from JAVCCC010000044.1 coordinate 66,023, forward strand.
TTATTTAGATTTAAAAAAATCTTCTATCAAATCACCATTTTGATCAAAATAACTAACCACGACTAATCGGCCATTATAGTCATACGACTTTGTGTACCCACCTTGACTCTGGTTGGTCAAGTGCCATTCGTACATTAACCGTCCATCGCGAAAATAAACCTTACCAGAACCTGTTTCCCGATTTTTATTTTCAGGAATCCACAAAGCATCCTGAAAATCTTCCTGCTTGCTCACAATGCCATCGGAAAAATATTCTTTGTTAGTCTTCATAGTTCCCAGAAAATATAACGACTCTCGTCTAAGCTGTCCATCAGAATAATACTCTTTGTACGACTGATCTCGCTTACCATTCCGATAATATTCTTCACCAAAAGTATTCTTTGTTTTATTCACAAATTCAACAAGACCATCTGGAATATTTTGCGTACAATCATATGTCTTATGATCTGTGCTTTTGCACTGCGCAAAAGCTATTTCGTCTTCAAAAAAAATTGTATCGTAATATGTTCTATTTGGATTTAAACGGGAAGACCTCGTAATTTTACCCCAGATTATTTTCCGTGACTCTTCTAGCTCAGGATCTGATGGAACTTCTATTCTTATTGAGAGATCAACAGCTTTTTCTTCTTCTTTTGAAGAAATTGAACTATTGATAATTCCAGATAAAACAAAGAATGCTACACCTATAATGATAAGAATTAAAACATTTTTCTTCTGACTAAAGAAATTCTTCATTTAGCTTCCTGCCTTAATAAAAGATTTTTGTTTTATTTTAGCATTTCCTATTTGAAATATCTATCGGATATAAAACTTATTTTTAATATAAAACTACGCGACTAAATCCATAATACCTATACATGAAAAGGAGAGCTTTTAAAAAGCTCTCCTTTAAAATTTCTTTAAATAAAATAAAATCTGCTATTTAACTTCAACGACTTTGACATCAAACAAAAGATCTTTGCCCGCCAAGGGATGATTAAAATTAAATACAACAGTTTCCTCTTTTATTTCTGTAACAATTGCAGGAATTGGCTTTCCATCATTGTTCTGCAATGGCACCATCATTCCTGGCTTTATCTCAAGGTCAGGAGGAAAAATTGTTTTTGGAACTTCCTGAAATAATTCTGGGTTAATATCACCATAGGCATCCTTAGATACAACGGTAATCTTCTTAGAGTCCCCCGGCTTTAATCCAACCATCTGCTTCTCAAGCCCAGGAATAATGGTGCCAGAACCTTGCACATACCCTAAGGGCTCTTTTCCTTCAGACGTATCCACGATTTGGCCTTCGACAGTTAAGGTATAATCAAACTTCACAGTCTTTCCATCATCAATCATCGCGTTTCCCCCTTCTGCAATTACTCCATTAACCATCACCAATAGCGATAATGACAATAGGATTGTTAAAAATTTCATATTTACTCCTTTCGATTATTATAATAAAAAACCACAAAATGAGATATTCTCACCTTGTGACAAAAATTCCTAATCATTTTTACTAAAACGCACCAGCATTATGCTTTATTGCTAAAACATAGTCAATACCTTTTTATGACATTCTTTTTGAAGCCCATCTTTTATTAAGCCAACCGCCCCATTGTAAAGGATATTTCTTAACAAAAGATTCAATGATACGGCTTAACGCAGAAATATTTCTTATTGTATTTTCTTCTGAACCAAGATCCTTCTCAACATCTAATTCTTTTTCAATAAAAATATTAAAACGTCCACTTTCATTCTTAACAATAAACATCGGAACAATAGCTGACCCTATACGTTCATGAAACAAAACAGGTCCAACCGATCGCGTTACTCTGCAATTTAAGAAATCAACATCAATCCCTGCGCCTTCAGGGGCAACCTCATCAAGCAAAATAAACAAAAGCTCATTTCTCTGCAAACATGCTAGTGTTTTTCGAATAAACTCTTTTTTAGGAATTGTTTGAATCATGTTAATCCCCCACTTAGAGGAAAGCCCAAACATAAATTCACTAAAATCTTTATCGCGCATTGGCCGAATAATCACATTAACCTTATATCCCTTTTGCACCAAACCCATAAACATTAGGGGAAAACTCCCTAAATGTGCAGTAACGCAAACAACACCGTTACCTTTTTCTTGTGCTTTTACTAGATGTTCTTCACCGTGAAAACTTAACTCTTTTAAAAGTTCTTCTGACCGATTCACATAATAAAGCATGTCAATCATAGCCTGACCAAAATTATTAAAACACAATTTTGTCATAAACTCATATTCTTCAGCCGTCTTTCTTTCGCCATAAACAACGTACAAATTCTTTTTGCAAATTTTCTTTAAACCCTTAATCCATGAATATGCTAAAGAAAACATACCGCCAATAAGCCCTTGAACGCACCATCGCGGCAAAACCCGCATCACGCCCAAAAAAAACTTAAGACTTGCGATTGAAAGTCGATTGAGAAATTTTTTAAAATAATAAGATGAAATAATTTGCACGATATTAATTATACCGTTGTTCTGCTAAAAAAACACTTTATTTTGATTTGATTTCTAGGCCCTACCTTGATACAAAAAAAGTACTAATACTTGTCTTTTCGTTAACGGAAATGTTTCTTAATGGAAGGTCTTGTAAAATAAAATATAAAGAGTCCCCAAAATATAAATTCAAAAACGTATAAAGCAATCAATGCATCTTTCGCAAATACAGAAAAATCTATCACTAGCCCAGGAAAACGATACGCATATTCTTCTGTTAAATATTGCGTATGTCTAAAAAAAGTGTCTGGATGGTGCTTCCAATAAACTGTAAGCAGCGTAAAAACCCCAAGCCAAATACCTAGCTTTCTAAAAATTTCCCTTTGAGCTAAAAGACCGACCGCCACTACAATGCCAAAAATGCGCAAGCTCCAAGAAAAATAATATCGAATAGGCACAAGCCAGTCTGGCATTGAGGCGCTCACCACATATCCATACCATTGGTGGCTCGTTATATATTGATGAATTGCAGCTGCAGAACTCATTAAAATAAGAACTGAAAATACAATCGTTGAAGGTGTTATTTTATTTTTCATATTTTTAAATATGGTGGAGGCGCGGGGATACGATTAGATAATTTCTCGCAACTCCTTTAACTTCAATATATTAATTCAAATAGCGTCGAGAGTCAACTCTTTTTAACTGTCCAGATGCTTAGGTTTATTTTGGTTTATTTCGATATGCTTTGAAGTTGAATGGGCACCATTTGGGCACAAAAAAAGCAACCCAAATTATTGAGTTGTCCTTTTTGAATATGCCTCCCCCAAGTGGACGAATTTTGCAACTTTTTGATGCATGAGAATGCTTCAAAATTGATGGTTTGCTATTAAATAGAGATAATAAATATCTATCCCGTATTTTTCATTGCCCAACGCAATAAAGCACTTGTTGAGCGAGGATTAGAATATTGTTCATTTGCATTTGGACGAATAGGTTCACGGCTAATATCTGAGTATAAACCATCCTTAAGTCCTTGCTCAAAATACTTCATCACACGCTTATCTTCCCCAGAATGAAAACACAAAACAGCGACTCTCCCTTGATCTTTCAAACAAAATGGCAAATTTCTCAAGAATTGTTCAAGCACATTAAATTCATCATTAACTTCAATGCGCAATGCTTGAAAAACCCTGCGAATAGAAGTTGTTGCGCTTGTTGGACAATCAGAAAAAGATTTCTTAGTTAAAGCAAATGCAATAACGTTTGCCAAATCTGTAGTTTTATTAATTGTATCTTTATTCTCAAAGATTGCTGCAGCGATCTTTCTTGCACGAGGCTCATCAGAATATTCAATGAATAAATTCTCTAGCTGTTCTTGATCTGAAATTCTTATTAACTCTGCAGCCGATCGTCCACGATGAGGATTAAGTCGCAGATCCAACAGGCCTTCACGTTTAAACGTAAAACCACGCTCAGGATTATCTAATTGCATAGAAGAAATTCCAAGATCAGCTAGAATAAAATCAAAACCTCCTGGAGCCTCTCTTAAAAGTTTGGGCATTCCAGCAAAATTACTACGCTTAATGATCAACTCTTTATCGCTAAATCCCAGTTTTCGCAAACGACTCTCTGTGCGAACAATTTCTATAGGATCAGCATCTATTGCAAACAAGCGACCATTAGGTGCAATTTTGTTAAGTAACTCAACAGCATGCCCACCAAAACCTAATGTCGCATCCAAGCCAATTTGACCAGGAGCGGGTTTCAGAATTTCTAAGATTTCATTCACGCAGATCGGTCTATGCATCCCTGCAGGAGTTTTACCAGAGTCAATAACCTTTTGCACATCATCAGGATATTTTTCAAAATTATGTTCTTTATATTTATCCTTAAAATGACGTGGATGAGCACCTTTATATCTAACACGTCTTTTACGCTTAACTGGTTCTTTATTTTCCTTATCCATGACTATTTTTCTGATTCTAATCTTTAATCAAACTCTGTATATTTTTTTGAATTACCAAGAGATTTTGATATTGGATATTTTTTATTGTTAATTTCAATTTTCTTTTTAAATGCTTGATCAAGATCAATACCTGTCTCATGTGCTAATAACAACATGTAAGAATAAACATCCGCAAGCTCATCAGAAAGGGCATCCTTCTTTTTTTCAGGTAATTTATTATCATCTGTCCATTGAAACAATTCTAAAATTTCAGAAGCTTCTAATGATAAAGATATCGCCAAATTTTTTGGAGTATGATATTGCTTCCAATCACGTTCATTTTGGAATTTTAAAAGTTTATCCAAGTGCTTTTTCATCTATCAATTCCTCCTAATATTTTTGAGACGATCTTTTTTATATTGCACTATAGTGACACATATTTATTTAACAACAGGGGTCAGCTCCCTAGCTCCCTTTCAACATTCATGCTGGTCCTCATTTCCCCAATTCTTCCAACTGCTCCCAGCGTTCAAAGACAACAAGAAGTTCATCTTCAACCTCCTCTAGCTTTGCTTTAGTTTGAGCAATTTCCGTAGCTTCTTTTTTATAAAAATCACCATCCGCTAAA
>JAVCCC010000013.1 GCA_030765785.1 Candidatus Aceula lacicola
AACACGATTAGGCCGCATAGCTCACTTGGCTATCGTCCGCCAGCACCGGAAGCAATACAGCCAAGATGGCTAAATCAACCATTGTTCTCTCACGGCTATTGGTACAACTAATAGGGGCAGGTCACCCCTAAGAATTTCAATTCTCAATCTTGTGGAAGGTCAAAATTATTATTCGTGTAAACAGGTGCTACGAAAATGAGAAGCATTAGGCAAGTCCTATACTTCTTTTGTTCCTTTCAACGGTTTATACCATCAAAATAAGCTCAAAAAATGCCCGCAATAGCTCAAAATGACTTAAAAACGAGAATATTATGGTTAAATATTTATCAATCTAGTACATTCGGATTTTATGAGTAAATAAACCGTCGTTTGTTTATTTTGAATTTGCCTGTGGAAGAAACTACGATTTACGAGGGGGAGGATTTTTTAGTAGAATTAGCCCAACGAGAATAGTATCCCGACCTCTTTCTACGCTTCTTATCCTTACTGCCGAATGGTCGACCAAGCTTTATACCCTGACGTCGTGCACGCTCAAGTCCGGCCTTCGTTCTAGAAACAATAATGGACCGTTCGTATTGTGAAAATGCGCCTAAAATATTCCAGATAAGCTCGCCATGCGGAGTTGCCGTATCTATTAATTCAGTGATACTGATAAAATCAATTTGTCTATTACGTAATTCTTGCAAAAAATTAAGTAAGTGCTGAAGACTCCTTCCAACTCTATCGATACGCCAGACAGCGATACAGTCAAATTCTCTGCTTCTCATGTCGTTTAATAACCTTTCAAACTCAGGCCGCTTGTCGGTTTTTCCACTGTAACCGCTATCGATATACTCATCGACAATTTCGTATTGCATCCGAGAGCAATAATCTCTTAAAGCTATTACCTGATTCTCGGTTGTCTGGTCACTTTGAGACGTCCTTGCGTAAATGACAATTCTTTTGCCTAATAAATTTCTCAACATTTCAATCTCTCCATAGACAGTAAAAGGGTTTCTTTTTTGTACAAATATATTTCTTATGTGTGAGGCTTCATAATGTCTTAATAAACTCCTCTTTCGCTAACACAAAAAACACTCTAAAATTATATTAATTTAAGTCTTTTAATATGCAATTATTATAAGCAAACGCGATTTCAGGAAAATGCAGATTTCTGTATAATTTCGAGGCAAAAGTAAATAAAGACCCAGATTTTTTGCATAGTTTTATTTTACCCATGCTCATCCCTCTAAAGCTGTTTTTAGCTGGTTAATTTTTTCAGATATTTGACGAGGATTTTTAACATAATTTAAGAGAATTTCATACCCGGCAGTACCAGCTGTCCCTATAAGAATATCTCCGCAATTAAAAACCCTTTGAAAGATATCTTGACTTACATTAATGCTTCTAATATGTGATATATTAATTTCATCTTTATGCTTAGAAAGAATTCCATATTCCACGACTATACGTTTATTGCTTATTGTGTATTTACGAAATCGTTTATCAAGATATACGTACAAAAAAATGAATAACCCAATAATAAAAAAACTTAAAATGACACCCCAGACAAGATGCCATGCATAAGCCGCCAGACATGGATGAAGTTCTTCAGTTATTTGTTCTTGAATCTCTTTTTCCATAGTTCCTCCCTTTCTTGAGTAGATGTTTTAATTTCTCTAAGGGCTTTAAAAATCATCGATTTCCTTTTGCTTTCCTAGGGTTCCTGCGATTTTGAATCCCAAGAATCATAAATATGCTCACTTGTCTAAAATTATTGCTTATCATATGCAACACTATTATCACTTTTAAAATTAATTACTTTCTTATAAGCATATTTATATTAAACATTTACATATTTACAAAGCCCTTAAAACACGCTTACATGTAAAATGTAGCACCGTATTTGTACGGTGTCAAGAACCGAGAAAGAAAAGGATAATAACACCGTATGAATACGGCGATTAATTTAAAATTTGCAAAACGTTTAAGGGAACTACGAAAGAAGTGCGGCTACACTCAAGAGAAATTAGCCGAATTATCAGGAGTGGATTACAAACATATTCAACTATTAGAAAGCAAAAACCCGCCTGCAGCAAAATTAAATACTGTGGAAAAAATTGCTAAGGCATTTAAAGTTGAGCCATTTAAGCTATTAAAATTTTAATTGCCTGTTCCGGTTGTATTTTTAAATAAGATAATCCTATATATACTGCTTTTCTCTAACAGATTAAAAACTTATAATTCAGAAATTAGATGCATGTCCTTGAAATCTATTTCCAAGGCCAAGGAAAATCATTTTTATAAGTTTCCAAAGAATAATTTTTTATTATATATTTCATTAGGTCTTCAAAGAGTTTCTCAAAAATTTCCAGTTTTGAGTCATTGCATAAATCATACTGTTGCTTATTGAACTTATGAATCTGGCTTAACTTTAAATAGACATCTTTAAATTTCTCAATATATTTAATAACCTTATCTTCAAAAATCTTATTTTTCTTCAAATTTTTAAACAATTCTTCTGTGCTCAACAAGACATTTTTATTTATTATCCCATTCTTTATCAGAAGACAATAAGAAAATGATTCAAAAACCATAAACAATTCCTGTATTATAGTTAAATTCAGTAAATAACGTGTAGTGGCATTAGGCTCAGGTTCCGTTGTATCTTCCTTAACCTTATAAAGAAATTCAAGATACTGAAAATGATAAGATACGTTGTCCAAAATTTTCTGGCCATTTTTCAAAAAACCGAAATATTTCAACAAAGCATCTCTATAAAAACTTGACTCGTGCGGATATATTATATTTTTATTATTTTCCTGTTTTGTCATGCCTCGCCTCCTTTTTATTACATTTTAAAACATCGTCCATTCTTTATTTAATTTAAAATTCATTAATCAAGAAATTATTTAAACCTGGTCTAAGTTAATTACATACGTGTCACCGGAATTCTAAAATTCTATTTCATAGCTGGCATAGCCCAGCCCTTCATCATTCCTTCTGTCACAATCTCTTTAAGTTGTTTGAGAGAAATCTGAAATTTCTTAGCTAATTCTTTTTTATGTCGATTATATAACTCTTCTTGAAATTTCATTTGGATCTGAACATTATGAGGGTATTTCATTTCAGCTTCAGCATATGATTTATCTTCAACCAAAATGACTTCTTTCCATATCTTTTTCCGGTAATCCTCGGAGAATCCAAATTTCACTTCTGGATTTTTTTTCACATAAGACAATCGATTTTCCCGAATATTTATTTTTGGCTGACTATCCGCTTGAGACTTGCTAAGCATCGCTATCCATTGCCCCATGCCGGACTCATAATGTTCTTTTGAAAGATACACATAAATGTAAATATTCGTTGGATGCACATAATATTTAAAACCTGTGGTTGTCTTAATTGAATCATATAAAGACCTTAATAATTTTTGAAGCCATCCCTCTGTTAGATTGCCTTTTACCAAAATTTCTGCAATAACCTGTGCCTTACCTGGCACATCAATTGTCTTTGTATCAATTACTTGATAACTTGGTTCTTCTTGTATTAATGAATCTGTCTGAAGGCTTGCCGAAACATCTTTTTCAATCCTATCAATTTCCTTGGCAGGGAAAAACATCCCTTCTATCCAATAGCCATCTTCAACTCCATTAACGATACCCTCAAATACATTTCCATTCTTTAAGTAAATCATATCAGCAAAACAAAATGCGTGACAACTTAAAACCAAAAAGACGGAAACGACAAAAATTTTTATAATTTTATATTTAAACATTTCTCTTTTTCCCATACTCACCTAACTTCCGACAATATTCATCCAATGAATAATAATCTACGGGAATTTACCTATTACATTCTACAGCTCTGTTAAACTTTATTTTATTTTAAAATCGCAATTAATATTGAAACAACCGCAAGCCCAATCATAGCCCCTCCTCATTAATAATGAAATCTATTTTTATTTGATTTATTAAGATTGCTTTTATAAAAGACCAATTACATCTCGTATCTCCGTAATTCCCAACACACACCTTCACGCTTCTTTTTCAAGATACCACCCGTGCCCATCATCACCCCTATAACAATGATTCCCTCTGTAAACTTTTAAACCTTTTTGTAGTTCATTTAAAACAATAATTACATCTGACAATTCAACTGGCTCATCTGCATCTAACTCCTCGATATCACAAATGAATGGATTTTCGTCACCTAATAAATCTTTAATAGGGATAATTAACTTGTTTATTTTCTTTGTTTTCAAATCAGACAATAGCATGTCGGGTTTTTTCTTACATAACTTGTCAATTTCATCATACATCCCCGAAAGCATAACATGCAACAACTCCCATTTCTGTCCGATAGTATAATCACTCTTTCTTTTAGCCATCCTACTCTCCCCCTATTAGTTCCATTGCCAATCAATATAATATTTACTCTTGTATGCATCCAATCCTTTACTTAATTGGCTCAAAAGAATAATCACATCTGACAATTCCATAGGCTCCTCTTTATCTAAAGGCTGAATCCTTGCAACGAATGGATTTTCATCTTGAAGAAATTCTTTTATAGGAAAAATTAACTCATTAATTTTCTCAATCTTTAAGTCTGACAATAGCATGTCGGGTTTTTTCTTACATAACTTGTCAATCTCAAGGTACATCCCCGAAAGCATTGAATGCAATAATTCCCATTGATTACCAATGTACGTTGTATCTCTTTTCTTTTTAGCCATAAAACCTCCTAGGTTCCCAACCTTCTTGTAAAATCTATATACTTTTTTCTAATTACAACAAGGGGCTGTGCACCCCTCAATTTGTAATCAATCATTTTCTTGATATCTTTGTCATTCAAAAACAAAACCACTTTTTTATGCCCAGAGAAAAGAGCAATGACATTCTTAATAATTCGTTCATCAACATCCTTTCTAGTAACAATTAATCCAAAATCTCCAAAAAAGTCTGCTAAATATCTATTTAACTGGTCAATATGCTTAGGAATAATTTCTTTTGTGTTCTTTAATTCAAAAACTACTTGCGTTGAATTGTGCTTCTTTTTAACATCAAACCAAAACCCGCTTTCATCTGAGTTATAAAATATTATGTCTCTTATATGAACTCCGTCAGCTTCCCTTACCTGTTCCTCTCCATCAGTTAATTTTGGATGAAGCAAAAACGGTAAAATCTTAAAAAGAAATTTCTCATATTTCCCCGCATCTTGCTTCCCTACTTTAATATTATCTAGCTCCTTCAGCCAAGACGCCACTACACCCTTAGAAAATTCTGGAAATATTGAAACTGGCTTACACTGATACTTGTTCTTTTCCTTATATTTAATATATTTTTTAACCTTATCAGCATGAGTTCTATTAAATTTCACCACCGCAAGCTTTGGCTGTGTTTTCTTTTTCACAGTAGGCAATATATACTTAGAAAAATAACCATAATAATTAGGATAATTTATCCACGGAAGATATCTTAATAAGTCAAGTGGTGCGAAAATGATGGCTTTTCCAGTAAATGGATTCTCGGGAAGCTGATAAAAATTATTTGGTATCCAAACATTTTTACTATAATCATAAATATTATCAATTACTAACTTTTTTGTCTTAATTTTTAGCTCTAAACATTTCTGTTGAGTATATTCTATGAAATACTTTTTAATTACGCTTATTGTTATATCACTAATCCTGTCCTCGGCAATATTGGGACAATATAATTGCATTTCTTCAATATGGTTTAACCCCTCTTCTAAAATTCTTGGGTTAGAAAGGTATAAACCATAAATCTCTTTTTGAATTACCGCCCCACATCCCCTCCCCGCAGGTAGACCTTGAGTGTATCCAAGCGCAATTTCGTTGGTCTCCTGGAAATTAAGGTAAGAAAAAGCCTTAATTTCATCCCCCTTCTTAAGATAATGAATTACTATCTCAAACAAACCAAGCAAGAATGAATGCAGCTTCTGATATTCTGACTTTCTACTTTTGAACAATAAGAATGGGTCTATGCAGAAAGGCTGGTCAGATGCTAAATTTGGTATTAAGAAATCAACGTCCTTTTGAACGAATCCATACTTGTAATACCTATTAAATAATGTGAAATCTGGCTTATTCTTATTCATATAACAATATTATTTTTTCTGATTATTTGTTTTTACGACATTTTCTTTTAAACAAAAAACAGTGTTACTAGATTACTAAAATCTTCGATATTTTACTCTTATTATCTTCTTTGTCAAAGGACAAACTTTCCGTGGCCAATCCGTGGCTATATTGGGGCTAAACGGTAGGGTTTCAGGCAAATACATACAAATGATAGACAAAAAGAAAACCCCTCTACTCTCGATGAGCAAAGGGGTTTAAGTTGGTTGCGGGGACCAGATTTGAACCTGTGACCTTCAGGTTATGAGCGGCTAAGTTATTTATTGCCAATAGTTTACGATATTAGCCAATGTTATATACTGGTAGCACTTACAAAAATTTTCATTTGCTGCTGATATATCGTTTTTCACGGTGTAGGAGCGCATTATGTTAGCCATACGTTAGCCGAAATCACTCTATAGTTTCAAAGTAATTCTCTATGATGTTTGATGACTTTGGCTTGAATCATATAAATAACATCTTCTGCGATAGAAGCAGCATGATCACAAATTCTTTCTAAATCACGCGCAACTAAAAGCAAAGGCACTGCCTTAGGAATTGATGAACTATCTTTCATCATATAATCATCTATTAACTCTCTAATGATCGATGTACGAAGCCTGTTAGACTCCTTATCAGAAAATATAACCTCTTTAGCCAGCTCTTGGTCACGGTTAACAAAAGAATCAATAGAATTCTTAACCATTACTTTTGCCTGATTAGCTAATTTATCAATATCATTAACGGGTTTCACCAAAGGCTGATCAGCCAAGTCTAAAACTCTTTGAGAAATATTTACTGTCAAATCTGCAATTCTCTCGAGTTCTGTATTGATATGCATTCCTGTCGTGATAAACCGCAGATCGCAAGCAAGAGGCTGAAACAGAGCAAAAAGATCTATAACCTCTTCTTCAATGGCGACTTCCATATCATCTATTTTCTGATCATTTTTAATCACAGAAAGAGCTTCTTTTTTATCTTGTTTTCTAAGAGCTTCAACAGATCTATGAATAGCTTCTTCGACCATTGCTGCCATTTTTAAAATATTAATATTCAATTGCTTAAGCTCATCATCTAGATATCTTTTCATCATTAACCAAACCTTCCTGTGACATAGTCCTCCGTGATCTTTTTCAAAGGATTTGTAAAAATTTTATTTGTAAAATCATATTCTACTAACTCTCCAAGCATAAAAAATGCTGTATAATCTGAAACGCGAGCAGCTTGCTGCATGTTGTGTGTAACAATCACTATTGTATATTTCTTTTTTAATTCATGGATAAGCTCTTCAATCTTCCCCGTCGCGATAGGATCCAATGCAGACGCCGGTTCATCTAAAAGCAAGATTTCGGGCTCAACAGCAAGAGCACGTGCAATGCACAACCTCTGCTGCTGTCCACCAGATAACGAAAATGCACTTTCATTTAATCGATCCTTTATCTCACTCCAAAGAGCTGCATCTTTTAAACTTTTTTCCACTCTTTCTTGAATAAAATCTTTATCATTGATACCATTAATCTTCAAGCCATACGCAACATTTTCAAATATAGATTTTGGAAACGGATTTGATTTCTGAAACACCATGCCAACATTACGTCTTAAATCTACAACATCTAAATCTTTATCAAAAATATTATTTCCATCAACAGAAATGTCACCTTGATACCTGATATTGTTGATAGTATCATTCATTCTATTAAAGCATCTTAAAAATGTTGATTTTCCGCACCCTGATGGTCCAATAATACCAACAACTGCATTTGATCTAATTTTCATATTAATATTCTTTAGAGCATGAGTCTTGCCATAAAAGAAATTAAAATCCTCTACAACAATCTTAATTTTATTTTCTTCAACACTTCGACCATAAGCCCGATCACTAAACCCAATGCTTTTTAGCTGAACTTTATTTTTTTCTGTAGCTATTGTCATTCCACTTTAACCTTTCTTAATTTATACCTTAAAACAACCGCAAAGAAATTCATACAAAAAATAAGAGCAATCAAAACCAAAGCTGTTCCATAAGCAATCGGCCTTACCTTTTCAATAGCATGATGTTGTGTTGCCATAATATAAAGATGATATGGTAATGCCATAAACTGATCTGAAAGAGATTTTGGAAGAAACGGCAAAGAAAAGGCCGCTCCTGTAAATAAAATAGGTGCTGTTTCCCCTGCGGCGCGTGCAAGACCAAGAATAGCTCCTGTCAACATTCCCGGGATAGCATAAGGCAAAACATTTGTTCTAATTGCCTGCCACTTTGTGGCTCCTAGAGCCAAAGATCCTTCTCTGTATGCTCTTGGCACACCCTTTAACGCTTCTTCACTGGCTGTAATCGTCCAAGGCAAGGTCATCAATCCCAAAGTTAAGCCTGAAGCCAAAATAGAAGTATCTAGTTTCATTAATTGCACAAATAAAACAACTCCAAAAAGCCCATAAACAATAGACGGAACTCCTGATAAATTTCGAATCGACATTCTTATTAAACGTGTTATTTTTCCATGACTAGCATACTCATTTAAATAAATCGCACATCCCATCCCAAGAGGAATAGCTAAAATAGCTGTAATCACTGTTACCAAAAAAGTTCCTACAATCGCCGGCAATATTCCTCCTTCAGTCATTCCGTTTCGAGGCATTGCGCTTAGAAATTCCCAGCTTACTGCTTCTTTGCCTTTAGAAAAGATATCATAAAGAATAACCACCAAAATCATAAGAACAACAATGATGCAAAATCTTAAAAGGCCAAACCCAATTGCTTGAGATACAGATTTCTTTTTCATCGATTCACCTTTTCGTATTTATGCAAAATAATGTCAGATATCATATTGATAAAAAACGTAATCAAAAACAAAACTAAGCCAAGAGCAAACAATGCATAATAATGTGTTGTATTATAAGCAACTTCACCAAGCTCAATAGCGATGCTTGATGTTAGTGTTCGAACGGGACCTAGCATGCTTTTTGGCATAGCAGGCGCACATCCTGTAGCCATAAGAACGGTCATTGTTTCTCCAACAGCTCGACCCATTCCCAGCATGCAAGCGGCAATAATCCCTGATAAGGCAGCAGGAATCTTAACCCTAGCAATTGTCTGCCATTTTGAAGCTCCTAAAGCTAAAGAGGCCTGCTCATAAGAACTTGGCACATTCTTCAAAGCATCTTCAGATATACTGATAATTGTCGGTAAAGCCATAACAGCTAAAAGAACTGATCCATTAATAGCATTCAACCCATTGTGCGTATGAAAAATCTTAGACAAAATAGGCCCCACAAGAACAATACCTAAAAAACCAATAACAACAGACGGGATACCTGCCAAAATCTCTACAATCGGCTTAGCAATTTCACGAACCTTTGGACTCGCAACATCTGATAAATATGCTGCTGTGCCAATGCCTAAGGGAATCGCAATCAGCAATGCCCCAACAGTAACCATCAAGGTACTAACAAGCATAGGTACTATCCCATATTGCTCTTTAACATACGATGTCGGATTCCATTCAAAGCCAGTCAAAAAAGACCCTATATTTATCTCTCTAAAAGCAGGAATTGAAGTCATCGTAAGAAGAGCGAAAATTCCTAAAAGAGCTAATACCGAAATCATGCCATTAGCAAAGAAAAAGCCGTGGATAAGCTTTTCCTTAATCTTTGGATTTATCCACGGTCTTCTTCTATTATATTGTGCAGCTACAACAGTCATATAATTATAAGCCAACCTTTTTATTAAATTCTTGATACTCTAAAGGTATTGGGAAAAACCCTTCTTCCTCAACTATTTTCTGACCTTCAGGACTTAATTCAAACTCGAGAAAAGCTTTTGTGTCTCCTGATGGCGTTCCATTAACATATTGGTTAAGAGGTCTAGAAATAGGATACTTTCCACTCTTAACATCTTCTGAGCTTAAAGGACTTGCATATGACATACCTGCCCTTGCTGCTACTTTCAAAACATTTAATCCTGTTACTGCTTTAACATAGCCAACACCAACATATCCAATGCCAGAAACATCTTGTTTAACCGCTTCAACAATTTGAGCATTACCGTTCATTCTATTCATGTTCTGAGAATAATCGCCTTTTAAAATTGCATCTCTAAAAAACACAAACGTTCCTGAATTTGATTGACGCCCATAAAGCGTAATAGAACTATCTGGACCTCCAACATCACTCCAATTAGTTATCTCGCCTCTAAAAATCTTTCCAATCTCATCAGCTGTAAGCTGATGAATAGGGCTGTTTCCATTTGTGATAACACTTAATCCGTCCATAGCAATAACAACGCGATTAACCGAAACACCATTTCTTGCTGCCTGGTCTACTTCTTTTGGCTTCATCAATCGAGAAGCATTGGCGATATCACACTTATCATTAATAAGCGCAGCAACACCTGTTCCAGAACCACCGCCTGTAACAGCGATATATTTTCCTGGATTCTTCTGCATATAAATTTCAGATAACATTTGGACCAAGTTAATCAAAGTATCTGATCCTTTAATTTGAATCATGTCTTGTGCGCAAACATTTTGACATAAAGCAAAACTCAAAATGAGCACTAAAGCTATGACAATCTTTTTCATTTTTTCCTCCATGTTTTTTATTAGTATATTATTTTTATGTGACAACTATATGACACTTAAGTTAACTATTCGTTAACTTTTAAAACTTAAACAAAATATCAGCTTGAATTAAATGCTGCGTATTATTACTACTGGATCCTTCAATTGGATGCATATTGTAATAATCTAGTCCAAGAATAACATTTTTCTTCCAGGCGTAAGACCAAGCAACTTCATGCCCAGCAACGTTTGTTTCTCCCCCATAAGCATCAGAATCTGGGAAGATATCTAACCATGCATCTGTTTCAAGATGACGATATTGATATTTCATCTGCCAACTACCTGGATTCTTAATCTTACTATCTCCAAACTTTAAACCAGCAAGATAACCAATGTTGTTATCACTAGGATCTGGATTGTAAATATAGTTTCCAAAAAAGCTAATAGCGCCAATATTAAGAGGAAGATCTATACCTTCAAATGGATTGCTAATTTTAAGTTCAACGGTAGGGTTAATGCTATTATAATTATAAACCAATCCCGTAGAATGTCCTGTGTTTGTTCCAGCAGAATCACCGAAAGCTTTTCCTTCAATACCTGTAAAGCCATAATAAGCAACAGCGCCCTTTAGACTAATTTTATCGGTAAGCTTAGATCCAAGTCCTACCTGAGCATAATACATTGCAGGATCAGCGGCTTCATTCTTTTCTGCAGAAGAATCATACTGAAACATAGGAAAAACACCAGCATTAAGAAATCCATCAATATCACTATTAAGCGCATGAGTCGCTGCAACAGCAATGCCATCTGGATTAATGTCTCCATCCCAAAGAAGATCATCTGTTTGCCATAAAACTGGCTTTCTTTTCATTCGACCTAAATAAATATCTACATTTGACAATGGTGAATACTTGCCATATGCATAATCAAGACGAATATCCGGAGTTTCAAACGATTCTCCCATTGTCTGATTGGTTGATCGAGGATCTGTTCCTCCAGTTGCCAAACCAAAACCAACTTCTACTTGATCTGCGACGTCAGTTGTAACGCCTAAGCGGAAACGATATCGTCCACGATTTCTATGATACTTTGCTTGACCCTTATCGTTCGCTTTTGATTCATATTGATAGCGAGCTCTTAAGTCACCTTTTAACTTCATTTTCTGTACCCAAGTTGGAAGCGCATACGATTTATTCTCAGCGACTTCCGTAGAAACTTCCTGTTTTGTTTCATCTAAAATAATTTGAGCCTCAACAGGATTTAAGATTCCTTTCTGAACCAACTTATCGACTAGAACGTCAATCTCTCCAGCAGAAGAACTCGGCGCACAAACTCCAAGCGCCAGAACTCCTACAAAAAATGCTAAAAAATATTTCTTCATTTCTTCTCTCCTCTATAATTGTTTCTTATTAAAAATTTTCTAATTAAACACAGACCTATTATAAAAACATCTTTGATGTTGTAGCAAAAAACAGCAATAACCGAATGATAAACAAAAATAAACCAAACTGGTTATCGTCGCTGAACTCATATCTTATTCCACCTCCTTTCATCAACAAAACTAGTATAAAATACGGAGGTGACCACACAATGGCTGCTATGTGAACTTCTTGCAAACAACTTTTATTAAGAAATAATGGAAATGTTACGCTTTTGGAAGAGTAAAAACAAAGGTCGTGCCTTGGCCTAATTCGCTTTGCACTGTAATTTGACCTTTATGTGACTGAATGAGATGCTTTGCTATAGAGAGTCCTAAACCTGTCCCTCCAAGCTCTCGAGATCGAGCTTTATCAACTCGATAAAATCGTTCAAAGATCCTGGGAAGATCTTCACTTGGTATTCCTATACCACTGTCTGAAACACTAACTTCAATAAAATTATCTTTTTCTTTTGCGGAAATCTTTACAAAACCACCATCTTTATTATATTTAATTGCATTATCAATTAAATTTAAGAAAACCTGAACAATACTTTTTTCATCAACACAAACCTTTGGCAAATTCTTTAAAATATCTATTTTTATACCTATCTTACATTCTCCTGCTTTCTTCTTAAAACTAGTAACAACACGATCAACAATATCTTTAATTTCACAGGAAGATAAATCTAAAGAAACTTTTCCAGATTCTATTTTTGACAAATCTAAAAGATCTTCAACAAGCTGAGCCAATCTATTTGAGTCTGCATTAATCGTTTTTACAAAATCTTTAGCATTTTCCTTATCTTCCAAAGCCCCCTCTAAAAGAGTTTCAGAAAACCCTTTGATATTTGTAATAGGCGTTCTTAACTCATGAGAAACATTAGCAACAAAATCTTTTCTAATATTCTCAAGACGTCTTAGTTCTGTAATATCATGAAAAACAAGCACTGCCCCAAGAAGTTCATTGTCCTTAACGACACTAGTCGCATGTACCTGCAAAGTTTTTTCTAAAGGCTGCAAGATGTGAATCTCTAAAGACTCAACATCCCTTCTCAAATTCAGCACCTTATCTGCAATTTCTTGTATTTCAATGTTTCTTATCACTTCCAAAGGCCTTTTTCCAAGAGGGTTCTCCGAGACATCCAGCAATCTTTTTAAGGCGTCATTCATCAGCCTTACTGAACCAGAATTGTCAATCACAACAACGCCTTCAAACATACTTAAAAGAATAGCTTCAAATCTTGAACGGTTAGTCTCAATCTCGCTTATTCTTTCTTTAATCTGATCAGACATATAGTTTATAGAATTGCTGAGCTCTTGTATTTCATCACCCGTAGAAATATTACTCCGTTTCAAATAATCTCCGCCGGCAATCCGTTTTGCAATATCAGAAATTTTCTTTAATGGCGTTGATATATAAAAAGAAGCAATAAAACCGATGAGCACAGAAAAGATAAAAGCAATTACAAAAGAGACATTTAATAGTTTTCTTAATTGATAAACAACGACTTTGATTTCTTTTAATGAAACAGCAAGACGAATAACTCCTTGTCTCTTTTCTTTTCCAACAGGATAAGCCATATAAAGCATGTCATGTTGCAATGTCGTGCTAAATCGCCTAGACTCTCCACGTCCCCCTTTTAACGCCTGCTGCACCTCTGGCCTATACAAATGATTTTCCATTTGATCTAACTCTTTTCCTGATAATTCAGAATCTCCTAAAACACGACCTTTAGCATCAATAAAAGTCACTCTCAAATCTAAATCTTTTCCGATTTGATCTATAATTTTATCTGTTTTTTCTATTGATAACGAAGGAGAATATTGATTTTCTAGATATGATCTAGCAAGAAGACCTTCTCTTGAAAGAGTATTTTTAATGCGGTTGTATGTAGAACTTTGTAAATTATCCTTTAAATAAATATAAACAATAGAAAAAATAACAATATTGATAATTGCGATAATTAATGTAAATTTATATTGAATAGGAAGTTTAAACTTACTCATCGGTATTCAGACGATATCCATATCCTCGGACAGTTTCAATTAGTTTTCCATATTTCCCCAATTTCTGACGCAAACGCTTTATATGCGTATCAACGGTTCGAGTCGTGACATCTGTCGATAATTCCCAAACATCTTCTAAAAGCTGATCTCGAGACTGCACCCTACCATTTCTCAGTAAAAAAACTTCTAAAAGCTTAAATTCCATAGAGGTAAGCTTAATCTCTTTATCTTTAATTTTTACCTTATGACGAGGCTTATCCACAACAAGATCTTTAAATCCTAAGATCTCTTTTGTATCCTTTTCAGACACTCCTCTTTTTAGAATAGCTTTTACTCGCAAAACTAATTCTCTAGGAGAAAAAGGTTTTACAATATAGTCATCTGCCCCTAATTCAAAACCAAGAACGCGATCAACTTCTTCACCCTTTGCAGTTAGCATAACAATCGGGATTGATGCTGTTGCTTTATCTTGTTTAATTTGTTTGCAAGTTTCAAGGCCGTCCATTTTAGGAAGCATAATATCTAAAAGAACAAGATCAATTGACTCAGAATCCAAAATATCAATCGCATCTTCCCCTGTAATCACTGCTTTACAATTAAATCCTGCTTTTTCTAAATTATATCTTACAAGTTTTGATATATCTTTATCATCTTCAACAATTAAAATATTCTTATTTAACATTTACAAATCTCCTTTAAAGTTCAATTCATATTATCATATCTTTTTTTAATTAACAAATAATATGAAATTTCAACTTAAACAAAGAATATCAAGCTTATGTGAACTTTATATGACATTTGTGAAATTTTTTTGTGAATTAAATAATCCACCATATTATGAAACACTTGACCTTCAGGTTCTTGACCTACTGAAACATTTTTTGAAATTTGCGGCTTTGTTATTGTTACATATTGGTGAAGGTTAGATAATACTGTTCTTGTGAAAATTGCCAATTTTTACCTATAAAAGATTCTTTTGTTAGCCGTACATTAGCCAAAGGGCATTTTGAAGGCACAAAAACAAAAAGAGCCAATGACCTAAGTCGTTGACTCTCTTGCTGTTACATTGGTTGCGGGGACAGGATTCGAAGCTGCGACCTTCAGGTTATGAGACGTATCCCCTTGTTTTACAATAGCTTACAATATTTTATAATCTTTTATCTTGGTAGGAGTTAGAAGAAATTGTATTGTTTGGTGTTTTATGATGTTTTGTGGCTTTTGAGCCTGTTACATTAGCAGGACATTAGCATAAAATTATAAAACATTTTGTATGCCCCCACCTGAAGCAATTTTCTTCATAAAACCTTCTTCGGGCAAAAAATCTTTAAAGTCACTGATGGTGGTTTCTATTTTTCTAAATGTTTTCTCGATGCTGTGATTGCTAAAGAATATGTATCTTTTCTTTTTAATGTAGTCGT
The DNA here is from genome assembly GCA_030765785.1 of Candidatus Aceula lacicola. GTDB lineage: Bacteria > Omnitrophota > Gorgyraeia > Zapsychrales > Aceulaceae > Aceula > Aceula lacicola. Next base: position 15,523 of record JAVCCC010000013.1, read on the forward strand.
CAAGCATTGGAAGGAATAAATCAATAATTGTAAATATTTCTCTATCCATTTCATGCTTTAATTTATCTAAATAATCCCAATATATATTTAAAATATCGCCTTGCTTGTCTTGAAGCTTACCTAAAAATTCATGCTGGCTTTTTAAATTTTCTTTTACAAAATTATTAAAACTTCTTCTTGTTGCTTCATTCTTAGTGCTATAAATTAAAAACTCAAAACACTGAACTAAATTAATGTCCTCATTCCCAAGCAATTCTTTATATTCATCAGCTAATAAATTGTAATCAAATTTCTCATCGGTAAGAACATCAAATTCATCAGCCAAGAAGGTGGTCTGTAGCAAATTCTTGTCGCCCTTCAATATTCTCTTCGACATTTCAACATGTGGAATAACTGTATTCTTTTTCAGAAATAAATCTGATATTAAAATTCGACAACAAACATCAGCCATATAAGTTATAGCAAAAATCTTTTTTCTTTCATTAGCCCTATAAGTATTCAAAAATTGCAATAATAAAATTGTAAACGAAGCAACTGCTGTTGATAAGAACGGTATTAAAAAGTTATCCTTAAAAAAGAAATCCATCTTTTTTATATCCTCCTAGTTACTTTTAAAAAGTTATCATCTATTTTTATAGTGATTGTGAATTAAAATACCCAAAAAAACAATAACTAAAACATTAGAGGCTACAATAACAATCCCTCCAAATTCAAAAAATTGAACGACCAAATATAAAACCGTATTAAGGATAGCTAATATAAAAGAGATAATACCAATAAAGGCACAAAGCAAAGAGGGATATTCAATAAAAGATGTGTCCTCCTTGATTTCATAGTTCTTCATTTTCTCACCAGATGCTATCGCCTGCAAAGCTTGCTTCATTTCAGTTGATATTTTTATTGCTCTTTTATTATGGCTATCAGCCCCCATTAACTCAGTTAATATGCAAAAAACAACAGAAACAAAAAATAATGCCCAGCTAGAAAACAATGCAATCTTTGCAAGACTACTTGCATCAGAAAGAGGAAAGAGCTTATCAGCAAAGCTAACGCTTGCAAACAGAATTGAGGCAGAAAGAGTAATTATCAACCTTATAGTTCCATACCATAAGGCGTTAGAACGCTCCAATGCTTCTTTAAATTGAACATGCAAATTTTTATAAACTTCAATATTGTCACAGGCAAGAACAACCTTTTGATTTTCCACAGAGAACCTCCTTAAAGACTAAATTTTCCTTGCATAAAAACTTCCATTAGAACCTCATTCGCATGGTTACCGCATTGCACAGCATATATTAAATAAACCGCCTTTAAGTCCATATAATACTCCTAGTTATAAAATTTGTGAAGAAATGTTTTAGACGCTAACCTTCAGGTTCTCAATGTGTGCTATTTATACCTCAACTGCCCACATGCCGCTAATACATCCTGCCCTCGAGGCATACGCAAAGTCGCATGAATCCCAATTGCTTCTAATCGATTTTGAAAGTTGTATATTTCCTGACGGGAAGGTGCAAAATAATCAAACTCTGAAACAGAATTATAGGGAATCAGGTTCATTTTACATATAATTCCTTTAAAAGCTCTCTTTAATGCCTGGGCAGCTCTCTCAGTGCAAGTCACATCTTTGATTAGAATATATTCAAAAGTAATTTGACGATTTGTCTCCTTAACATATTCTCTACAGGCTTCCATAAGTTCATGGAATGGGTACTTGCGATTTACAGGCATTAAAATATTCCTGGATTCATTATCATAACCATGCAAAGAGATTGATAATTCAACCTGAAGTCCTTCTTTTGCAAATTCTTTAATTTTAGGGATAATCCCACAAGTCGAAACCGTTATTCGCCTTGCCCCAACATTTAAGCCTTTTTTATCATTTATTATGCGAATTGACTTCATCATATTCTTAAAATTGTCAAATGGTTCTCCAACTCCCATATAGACTAGATGCGATAATGGATTTTTGTGATTTTTTGCTTCTTCTTTAGCATGTAATACCTGCATAAGGATTTCTGCGGTAGATAAATCTCTTTGCCATCCGCCTATGCCGCTAGCACAAAAATTGCAACCAAACTTACAACCCGCTTGTGTTGATAAGCAAATAGTGGTTCTTTTAGAGCTAGGTATTAAGACAGTCTCTATTTTCTCCCCATCTTCTAGCTGAAAAAGAAACTTTGTTGTACCATCTTGGGATATTTGCTTTTTAATTATCTGGAAGGGTTTTATTTGATATTTTTGCTTTAATTTATCACGAAATTCATTGGGAAGGTTTTTCATTTCATCAAAAGTCCATGCTCCCTTTTGATATATCCACTCAAAAATCTGAGTAGCTCGATAAGTTTTTTCTCTTAAGCCTTGAAGATAGTCAACTAGCTCACTATATAAAAGGTTTAAAATATTTTCTTTTTTATTCATTTTAGTAATACATTTTCTCTAAATAGTCTAAAATCTGTCGCACTTTACTGTAGTCAACGGTTCTCCAACCCCCATAAAAACAATGTGTGTAATCTTGTCTGGAGAAATTTGTTTTTGCACACATAAAATCTGATTAAGAATTTCACTGCAACTCAAATTTCGTAACCATCCATTTTTACCACTTGCGCAAAAAAGACACCCGAACTTACACCCTACCTGCGTTGAAATACACAATGTCATTCTTCCTTTAGCTGGAATCAAAACAGTCTCAATAAACTGATCTTTTCCGACTTCAAATAGAAACTTAGTTGTCTGATCTTTAGATATTTGTTTTTTGTAAGGAGAGAAAATAAAGAACGTAAAATCTCTAATTAAATGTTCTTTTAACTCAAACGACACATTGCGCATCGCGTCAAACCCATCAACTTTTTTATCATAAATCCACTTAAAAATTTGCTGTGCACGAAACGATTTCTCGCCCACATCTTTAAGGTAGGCAGAAAGTTCTTCTAAGGATAAATCTTTAATATCTTTTTTTATTGCTGAGGAACAGCTCATGAATGACCGACAATTAAGTTTTGGTTGAGGATTTTAAAAACTTATTTTTCTTCGATAAACTTTCCTATCCTACGAAAACGTTCATAGCGAGTATCTAAAAGCTCTTTTTTAGACAATTTCATCAATTCTCCAATATGAGCAATGGCAGCCTTTTTAATATTTGCCGCAACGATCTCTGGGTCTCGATGGGCACCCCCTAGAGGTTCTTCAACGATTCCTTCAACCATTCCAAATTCGATTAAATCTTCACCCATAATTTTAAGAGCTTGAGCCGCATCAGGCGCGCGGACGCTATTGCGCCAAAGAATAGACGCACACCCTTCAGGTGAGATAACAGAATAATACGCATGCTTCAAAATAAGAACTCTATCGGCGACGCCAATGCCTAAAGCTCCTCCGCTTCCGCCTTCGCCAATAACAACCGCAACAATCGGAACTGCAACCCGAGCCATATCCATCAAATTTGTTGCAATCGCTTGAGCTTGCCCTCTCTCTTCAGCGCCAATCCCAGGATAGGCTCCAGGCGTATCAATAAAAATAAGGATAGGTAAATTAAATTTCTCAGCCATCTGCATCAGACGCATTGCTTTTCGATATCCTTCAGGATGAGCACAGCCAAAATTACGCATTACATTTTCTTTGATATCACGTCCTTTTTGATGACCAATAACAAGAAACTTTTGGCTATCAACTGTCGCAAATCCAGCAATCATCGCATAATCATCAGCAAACAATCGATCGCCATGAAGCTCTACAAAATCTTCGGCTATCAATCGTATATAATCAAGAGTGTGCGGCCTGTCAGGATGACGAGCAATTTGAATACGCTGCCAAGGTGAAAGCTTTTGATATACTTCTATTTTCATCTTAACAAGCTTATTTTCAAGCTTTTTAATTTCTGGAGATAAATTAGCCTTTTTTTCTGAATTAAAACTTCTTAATTCATTAATCTTATCTTCCAATTCACAAATTGGTTTTTCAAAATCTAATCTACTCATATATTCCTTCTTAAATATAACCGTTCTTATTATTAGTCGGCAACAATGACCTCTGTACCAAAAGGCAAAAGATCATAAATCTCTTCAACATCATTATTATGCATCCGCACACACCCTGCTGTAACTTGCTGACCTAAAGCTCCTGGCTCTGTTGTTCCATGGATACCATAACCAAGAATATCAAACCCCATCCATCGCGTCCCTAAAACATTCTTCGGACTATCTGGAGGAATAATCGCACCGCTTTTAAACCACACAGGATCCACAAGTTTTGTTTCAATCACAAGCGTTCCTGTCGGCGTTGAATTATTTTCCCCTGTCGAAACTATATATACCTTTATAATTTCATCATCTGCCTTCAATGTTAACGTATTTTGTGATTTGTCAACCAGTGCGCTAAATTCACCTGTCCAGATACGCAATCTTTGACCCAAGCGAATGACATCACTCTTAAGATTATTACTCTCTTTAATCAATGCGATTGTGCAATTATATTTTTGACCAATCTTCCCGAGGGAATCACCCTTTTCAACCACATGAATCACTGTCTGCGGCGTTTGAATATTGGAAAAGATAATTTTCATATTCAAGTCTTCTAAATTCTTTTGAACATCTTCAATTTGATCAAAATCAAAATGTTCAGTCATAATCTGATCATAGATCGCTTTCGCCTCAATCAAATCCTTGTTCTCTTGAAGCTTCACTGCTTCTTCATAAAGGGCCAGCACTTCGGCTGAAGAGGTTCGATCTTTTTTGGCAACAGCAGTAGACGACCTCGGAGCTGAAACAACCTTTAAAATCAAAAGAAAAACAACCACACCTGCAACAATCAACAGTTTCTTTTTCACGGCCACCTCTCTAAAATTAAAGTTTATAATAAAGAAAAATAGAAACAATAAGACCTAAAAGCGACCCAGCAAATACCTGAACCGGCGTGTGCCCAACAAGTTCTTTTAAATACTGAGGCTCAACCTTACCGCGCCAATAAATATCATCTAATATTTTATTAAGAATCTGCGCCTGCTGACCTGTTGCCCAGCGAACGCCTTGTGCATCAAACATGGTAACCATCGCAAACACAGCCGCTAAGGCAAATGTCACAGAATCAAACCCTAAATGAATCCCGCAAGTTGTGGCTAAAGCCGTAACACCAGCCGCATGGCTTGAAGGCATGCCCCCTGTTCCAATAAACCATTTAAAATCAAACTTCTTCTGGTTAATAACGCCTATGATAACCTTGATTGTCTGTGCAAGAATCCAAACAAGAAGCGTGACCAACAAAACTTTATTAGAAATAAGCTCTTGAATAACGCTATTCAAAACTTCCTCTTTCTGTAAAATTCTCCAAAAGTCCCTTATATTAATTTACCATTATAGATTTCGAGATCAAAAAAAGCAAGATCTTTTATCGTCCTTATAATAACATATTATAAATTATTTCTATTAGTAATAATATTAAATAGCGGTACTCTCAAAGATAAAATTGAGAATCTTGATCAAAGAAATCTTGTGCACTCGAAAGATTCGTTACCGGAACAATGCTAATAATAACAGGTATGAATCCAGGAATTTGATCAGAAGTAATCTGATTCAGACTTTCTGGAGTTGAGAAATCTAACATCTTTCCTTTAGTTTGAATATCAAAATTTTGAGCATCTAAACGAATACCGCCAACATCTTTAACCCCCACACCGCTAGAAGAACCTGTCGGATCTGAATCGCTTGAACGAACTCCCTTTATCCCTTCTTCATATCCTTGTGCAAGAACTCCATCGATCTTCACATTTTCATCACCAGAAACAAGAGCTTTTATAAGCTCGCCTAAAGTTGATTCATAATTTTTATTATCAACCCAATAGTAAACTCCTCCTACTGGAAATCCAGTAATTCGCTCAAATTGAGGAAAACGTCCATCTCGATAATCTCTATTCTTTTCTCGTAATATTTTGTTAATCTCATCAATCATTGCTTTATGATTCAAAGCTAACAACTGATTATCAATCGTTTCATAAAAAACTGCTGGAATACCTGTTTCTCCATCAATAACAATCGTTTTATTAAATCGATCAGCTTCTGTTCCAGTATTTTTAGCAACCAAAGGGCCATCTTGAAAATCCCTATAACTCGGCAGCTGAATATCATACTCTTTTATAACTTTTATAAATTCTCCAGTTTTAGAAACCTCCGTTAAATAAGCTTTTTCTGGAACAAAACTCTGATCAAACGGTATTGCTTGATCTTCCGCAGATAAACCTTTTAACAAAAGACCAAAAGCAGCATTATAAATATCATTATTTGAAAAAATCTTTTTCTCTATAGGATTGTCATTACTTGCAATTACATTCGCAACAAGAAAACGACCCGCAGAATGCCCACTTGATTCATATTGAGTTTTAGCATCAAAACCAAGAACACCTTCAGCTGACAATGATTCGATATTGTTCGGATCAAATAATCTTAATAGATAATTCTTATACGGACCAGCAAGCATAAAATTGATTCCTTCATCATTCATCTCTTCAAGCGTTTTGCGCATATCATCGAAATCCTTCTGCATAGCATCAAAACCAGACTGAACAACACTAACACCAATTTCTCCATTCGATTTTTTATACTCCTTTACTCTTGTTTCTTTAAACATTGTCGTAATACCATCTCCCAAAAGTCCAATATTAGCTTTTTTCTTAAAATTTTCTGGTTTTTGCATTTCATTAGAAATAATTTGGCGTGCTTTCTCTATAGCTTCAAAATTCGGAGTTCCTCCTCTAGGAGTAATCGAGTTAAGAAAGTCAATCTGCCTATTAATATCCGATGTCACAATGCTTTTCACTTTATTATTCGCAATCACAACTAAGCCAGGAACATCGCAAATTTTATGCAGATTTCTTAAATGTTCTTCTAAATTCTCACGATTCTTTTCAAACTGTTGAGAATATGAACCACTTGCATCAACAATCAAAACAAAAAGATTCTTCTCTTGTTCTTTATTATTAATTGACACTTGATTAACTTTAGGAACAATCTGCATAACCCCTTGCGTAATTCCAGCAACTTGCAAGTCAGAAAATGGCATCAAAAAATGTCCATATCCATCAATAGAAAGACTGCCTTGAGCTTTTGCTTTTTGCGATAGAAAATCCGCGTTAGCCCCCTGGTCTCCCGCAGTCCCGTCAGCTCTAAAAGAAGACATCACTTCTTCGCTCTCTCCAAGAAGACTAATGGCAAGCTTATCATTCTCTACGTTCCTTGGGACTTTCACAGAAAAAAACTGCTGAGCATTTCTTACAATCTCAACACCAAAACTTTCGTAATCAGAATTTGAGATATGAACATGCGCTTTATTGTATTCCTTTAAAATCTCGATAAGAGGTGGTGCTTCATTTTCGTTGCTTACATTTAAAATATAAATATCCTGACCTTTTCTTTCAGCCTCATCAATAATTTGATAAATATCTTTACCGTCTACCCTAAGATTAAGAATTTGCTTTTTCGTCAAAGGCTTTTTTCCTTTTTTCGCATAATCCTGCCATGCATCTGTTGGAAAATAAATGCGAGCGCCTCGCGGCTGAGTCATAATTAAACTATCAAGCTTTTCTATAAATGGCGTGTTTCCTTTTCCCGGCATTTGCAAAAAAGTTGTTTCATTTAAAAAATTTAAAATCTCATCTGGCGTCATACTTTCAGGAATTTTAATATCACTTTCTCCGACTGTCGCAATTGAAATTCGCACATTATCAAGACCTTGCGCTTTGCACTGCTCTACAAGTTTCACAAGACTTCGTCTTTGAGCTAAGGCCATCTCTCTTGTAATAGAGCCTGTCAAATCGACACCGATAGCAATATGAATTGTATCTTGGGGGATCTTTAAATCAACAGAATGCACGTCAGGCTTAAATTGAACAGACCTGAAGAAATCTTCATTAGTTGTCGAAACAACGACTGTATTGTCAATAATCTTGACATCAGAGGCGGGAGCATCATTGGTCTCGGGCAAAGCAACTCCATTATTTACCCAATGATATTGTTGATAAGATTTAATAAAATTATCAAGGGCTGGATCTTGCAATCCAACAAGAAATAAACCCTTAACAATATAGTTTTTAACAAAATCTGATGAGAATTCTTTTATCTTTCTTTCTTTGTTGTCCATCAAGAAAACACCTTGATTAAGCGTAGAATAAACATTGCGCCGGACCCATCTGTTAGAATATGCCATTTTTTTGTCCTGATTTAAAAGTTTTAAGAATAACTTTTTTTCTTTTCTATTCCCTGGTGCATACTCTTTTTGTACAACAAGAGTTGCTAAAGTCCAACTTTTGCCTTTTTCTTGAATTGTAAGCTCAACAGCTCCTCCCCTTATTCCTTTGCTTTTTTGCTCATCAAAACTCTTTACATATACAACAAGACCATAATCACCAAGCGACTCATTCATTGATTCCACATAAGGCATCATCTCAGAAATAATCTCTATTTGTTCATCGGAAAAATTATAATAAAGACTACTTTCGCTAAAAGAAGCTGTCTTCTTTGCATCTTTTTCTCCTGATTCCCTAGACACCATCGCAGGACTATTCTGCCCCTCTCTAAAAATACGCGCTACCTCCTGGTCTGAATTCGAGGCTAGCGATGGAGTTGCGCTCAAAGCTAAAAACATTCCTGCCAAAGCACTCATAATTGTTGATTTGCGGCTTGAAAGCATTGCAGAAAAATTATCTGCAACCTCCATTCTAATACTTGCAATTGAAATACGCGCATCTTCTACCCGTTTATTCATCCTCGATCGAAATTGAGTAAATTGCTCTTTTTGACGCATTGCAAAATCGTTAAATTGATTTTGCATATCTTTTAAATCTGAAACAATAACTGATGAACTCGAATACGTGACCCCTCCAGAAAAATACTTTCGAGGAATATTTTTCTTTGTATATTTGTCATATTCAACCTTAACGTAATCGCATACACCTTTTTTAAACGCCTCGAGGTATTGATTATAAATTTTCTCTTTCACTTCTTTGTCTTCAATATCAACGCCAACTATTTTCTTCTGATTAACATAAACACGACTTAAAAAAGACTGTTTCAAATTCCTTTTAAACCATGTCGCCAAAGCCCATGCATGCGTGATTTGTCTCAAAAGCGCAAAATTCTTTCCCCCGTTAACTTCCTTTTCAATCTCAGGAATAACAATATCCCGTACAACATCTGAAGAAATACTATTCAGCTCTTTATTTTCATTCTCCGAATGTCCGTTCATGTCCATCTGATCATTACCAAGATTCAATTGCAAGGCCAAATAATCTTCCTCAAGCATAACCTTAAGATGAACATCCACCAAATACGCCCTATCGCCATCCTGAAAAACATTTGCTTTCTCCGGAACGATCCATACTTTATTAAATGTATTAATTGGAATATTTGTTGTTCCGTATTGTTCGTAGGCTTTTTTATAAACTTTATCCCAGAATTCCTTTCCTAAATCATCTTCCGGATAAATCAAGGATGCAGTGATTTGCTTTAAAAAATAGTCCTGCGCTAACATGTCTCGCCCAAGCTCTGTCTGGGCCAAAGAATCAGAGATAACACGATCTTCCTCGTAAGGAGAAAGATTGACCCACATGTCTTCTTCTGGCATGGTCAAAGAAGCCAAAAAGTATCGAACATTCTTTCCTGTTTCTTTCTCAAGATCGCTACCAGTCAAGCCAGTATTTCCGCTATCAATCATAAAATCAAATTTTAAGGGGTTGTCAGGATAGATTCTGATGCCGCGTAGCAAGGTGGGAACAAACTTAGAACTTAAAGAGACCATCGCACCTGGCGCAGGCAATCCTAACAACCCCATGTCCGCTGAAATTATTTGCGCATGGCAATATTCAGCTGGAAAAATGAAATTTCCGCAAAAAGTCAAAAGGACAATAATGACCTTAATTTTTCTATAAATATTCTTATACATATTCTTCGTTCCCATCACTAACCTCTCTAAAAATAAAAACCCCATTCTCGAAAAAACTTCAAGAATAGGGTCAATAAATACCTGTACCTTTCTTCTTTCGGTAGCCCAACCCTCAATTCATGAGTTGCTGGCTTTGCGTCCCCTAGTTCCCCAGGGTTTGCCTTTTCGAGAAGCCTTACTAAAAAACATCTGTAAAGAACAATATTTATCTATATTAAGGGGCTCTATGTAAACCTAAGCCCTCATATTCCCTATATCTTGCAAAAAAACCTTTTCCAAAAAACAATTTCCAATTTCTATTAATGTCTACGCATCTTCATCAGAATCTATTATAAGTATAAACTATATTTATATATAAAACTATGCATAGGGTCGTTTTCGAGAAAACGCTTTCTTTTTGAAAAGCAAGACCCTTTCGCTTTAAGCTTGACTCAAGGCTATTTTTTGTGCTAATTTACTTAAGCTTGCGTCCCGCAAAAAGGACAAATTGTAATGCTCTCAAAAATTTCTAGCTTTTGTCTATCTGGATTAGAAGCTACCCCAATTACAGTTGAAGTTGATATTTCCCGAGGTCTCCCTTCTATTGTTGTTGTCGGCCTTCCAGATAATGCCGTTAAAGAAAGTAAAGAACGCGTTCGTTCTGCCATTAAAAATAGCGGTTACAAATTTCCAGCCCAACGTATTACCGTTAATCTTTCTCCCGGCGATATTAAAAAAGAAGGTCCTTGTTTTGATCTAGCGATCGCCCTCGGAATCTTAAATGCCACAGAGACAATAAGCTCCTTTTCAATTAAAAAATATATTATTTTGGGTGAACTTTCTTTGGGTGGACAAGTCGAGGCCATCAAAGGTTCCTTTTCGATTGCTATGCGTGCATCTAAAAAGAAATTTGATGGTATTATTGTTCCAGAAAAGAATGCCCACGAAGCAGCTCTGGCAAGCAACCTAGACGTTTTCCCCGTTAAAACCCTTACTCAAACTATACAATTCTTGCAAGATACCGATTCCATTAAGCCTTTTAAAGTTGATATAAAAGAAGCTTTTAGAAAATCTAGTCAATATGATATTGATTTCAGCGAAGTTAAAGGTCAGTCGCATGTCAAAAGAGGACTTGAGGTCTCTGCAGCCGGCGGTCACAACGTCCTTTTGTTAGGTCCTCCTGGAAGCGGAAAAACCATGCTTTCAAAAAGACTTGCCACTATTTTGCCAGATTTAAGCTTAGAGGAAGCCTTGGAAACAGCGCAAATTCATTCTGCATCAGGGCTTATCGATACAAAACTAAAAAATATTGGAACGCGTCCTTTTCGATCGCCTCATCATACGGCAAGCGATGCAGCCCTTGTCGGCGGAGGAACTATTCCGAAGCCTGGCGAAGTAAGCCTTGCGCACAATGGCATCTTGTTCTTAGATGAACTACCTGAATTTAATCGAAACGTTCTAGAAGCTTTGCGCCAACCGCTTGAAGATCATTGTGTTTATATATCACGCGCTCATAAATCAGTTAAATTTCCTTCAAAATTTATGCTCGTCTGCGCGATGAACCCTTGTCCGTGCGGCTGGTATACAGATCCAAAAAAAGAATGCCATTGTACTCCTCAGAAAATACAAAAATATCTTTCTAAAGTTTCCGGCCCTCTTTTAGATCGTATTGATATTCACCTAGAAGTTCCTTCCTTGAAGTCACAAGACCTTTTTTCTGAAAAATCAAAAGAAACATCCTCTGACATCAAAAAAAGAGCTGTCAAGGCGCGAAATGTTCAACAAAACCGATTTAAAGGAACTACGATCTTTTCCAACGCTCAGATGCAACATCGTCAAATAAAGGAATTCTGTTCTATTTCCAAAGAATCTCAAGATCTCTTAAGAATCGCTATTGACGAACTCGGTCTTTCGGCACGCGCCCATGATAAAATACTAAAAGTAGCGCGAACAATTGCTGATCTCGACGAAAAGAATCAGATCCTGCCAGAGCATATCTCTGAAGCTATTCAATATCGTTCGCTTGATCGTATATGGTAATTTTATAAAATTTAAAGGCGTTTCTTCTTCTTCCAAAGAAACACTTTATCTTTTGGCCGGACAACAAAAGGAAGCTTGATTCCAACAGCGTCTCCTTTTTTAGCCTCTTTGATGGGATGATGATCCGTTTGCATTTCAAAAACCTTGCAGCGATAAGCCGGTGTCATTGTTCCTAAAAAAAGAATGGTATCGCCTTTCTTAATAATTCCTGTACGAACGCGGATATCCGCAACACTCAAATTTTTATAAAACTTTTTAACCTCACCAATATAAACTTTTTCATACGTATGACCAAGGCCTTTGCTCATATCTTTTTCTGAAGGCGTACCAAAATAAAACCCAGATGAAAATCCTCGATTATAAACGGTTTCTAATTCTTTTTTAAGCTTCGCCTTAAATGGTTTGGTAAGCTTTTTTTGAGCATACACATCAATAGCTTGTCGATATACGCGCGTTGTAACGCCAATATATTCTGGCGAACGCATACGTCCTTCGATCTTAAAAGAATGAATTCCTGCCTTAATTAAATCATCAATAAAATCAATCGAACATAAATCTTTAGGGCTCAACACATAATCTTTTCCCAAAATATACTCTGATTCACCATCAACATCTTTGATATAAAATTCTCGTCGACAAGGCTGGAGGCACTCCCCTCGATTCGCTGACTTATCAAAAGTAAGCTCCGACATAAAACATCGACCAGAAATGCTGACACACATCGCCCCATGGATAAAAGTTTCGATTTCACAATTTATTTTCTCCGCTTTCATCTCTTTAACAATTTTCCTGATATCCAAAAGCGTGCATTCTCTTGCCAGCACAATACGCTTAACGCCAAGCTTAATATAAAATTTTATCGCTTCTATATTGGTTACGCTTGCCTGCGTCGAAAGATGAATCCGCAATCCCTCTTGCTTGGCCAAAGACAAAACAGCCATATCCCACAAAATAACAGCATTAACCTTTGCTTTTTTTGCTTCAACCAAAATTTTCTTAACCTTTGGGATATCACTATTTTTAACAACAACGTTAAGTGTCAGATATCCTTTTTTCTTATGCGTCCGCAAAAATGCCATGACTTTTTTAATTTCCAAAAGATCAAAATTGCTTGCTAAATTACGCATGTTCAAACCCTTAACGCCAAAAAATACACCATCGGCACCATTTTCAACAGCTGCCATCAAGCTCGGCCAATTTCCAGCTGGAGCAATCAACTTAGGAATTTTTATTTCTTCTTTTTTCATCGCGCTCTTAAGTATTCTAGAGGACCGCCTGGTCCATATAACTTTGTCATATCAATCACTAAAGAATTCTCTGGAAACTCTATTTCCTCACCAGAAACCTTTGAGTAAATCTTAAAATTAAGAATAAATGGATTCTCTTTCTTTTGATCACTAACGGCGCATAAGAATTCTTCTGTTTTAGGATCAGATTTCATTCCTAGAAAAGAATATTCTTTTCTAAGCACATCTCGAAAAGCTCCAATAAAAAAACCAAATCGATCTGCAGGAACACTGCTTGTCTGAAAACCAAATTCATCATAACGCTCCCTAAGCCTCCCAGGGCCAGGATGAATAAAATAAATACGCTGATTCTGGGCAAGATTATAATGAGCCAAATGCCTTTTGACAAACTCTAGCTCCGTATAATTAGGATAAGCAACAAATTGATGAATATTTCTATACGAAAAAAATATTCCCATCACCACAATAAGAGATAAAACGCCTCTAACAAATATTTTCTTTCTCGGCAAAGAAAAACAACTTATCCACTGCCTAAAGCTCCAGAACAAAAGACACATAATCAAAAAAACAGGCCCCAAACAACAACGGTAAAAAGGAGCTTTTCCTGGCCACAATAAATTCGGTAAAAAGGAAAGAAAAAAAAGTGGAATAAATGCACCAACTCTCCAGGCAAAGCGCACCAATATCTTTTGGCGTGAGAATCCCTTTGATTTTAAATCTTTAAAAAACATAAATCCAAAATAGCCAAGGCTAGTCAAAATAACAACAAAAACACCCATAGCAATCGCTACGCTCGAATAAATATTCCATAGATTCAAACTATTAACCATCGGTTCTTGAACAAACCATACAAATTTATTCCAAAACGCAAAAGACATATCATAAGGATTGTATGCTTTTTGCGCAGAAGACAACGAAATCCGTTTTGCAATCTGGAGCAACCCCGCATAACACGACAAAGACACAAACCCAATCCCATAATAAAAAAGAATCTGCTTCTTAAGATGCTCAAAATCCTCTTTTCTAGTAAAAAGAATTACCGGTCCCAAGAGAGCCCAATAGAAAACAGCAACAGATTGATAAATCGATAACGCTAAAACAAAAAGAAGAACAGACAAAAATACCCAAATATACCTTAGAAATTTTAAAGAAAATTCTTTTTGTGCAGCCTGATAAGCGAAAAAACCAGATCCAATCGAAACAAACAAAGCAACGGCATGAAAAAAAATGCCTGCATAAGAAACAACAATCTCAAAATACGGCAACGTAAATACCGTTAAAACAAAAAATAAAGATTCTTGGCGGCTCAACAATCGACGATGATACCAGCGAACCAAGCACAAGGCACTGATACTAAGAATAAAAAAAGAAAAATAGCGAATCAGTGTTAACTCCGAGACCGTATTGACAAGCAGAGTAGCATATTCAAGAATAAAAGCTCCAACAAAACGACCAGACGATAAATTAAACAAAAAACACCCGTATACTTTGTATCCCCAATCATTAAGAAAAAATAGCATATCATCATGATGAATATACCCAAACCGTAACGCCGGAAAATAAGCAATATACAAGCACCCTGCAATCAAGCCGAAAGTAAAAATACCTCGCACCAAAGGATGCGTGTTAGAAAAGAATCCAACGACCCTATCTAGGCGATTCTTTAAAAAAACTAAAATTCTCTTCATACCCTCTCTCTTTTAAGAATTAACACTCACACTCTTTATTACAATTCTTTTATTTCTTCGAAGGAAGTTTTAAATATTCTAACGGACCACCTGGCTTATAAAGCCTTGTCATATCAATAACGATTGTTGGCTGACCAAACGAAACAGCGTTTTCCTTAGAAGAACTTGTAATAATTCTTTTAAATGCAAATCCTCTTTCCGGATTATCTTTGTAAATAAAGAAATATTCTGCCTCTTGTTTATTTAAATCAAACCGAATTCCATAAATATTCATTTTATCTTTAAAAATTTCAGTATAACCACAGGAAACCAACCCCACTCGATTTTGAGGCATACTTGCAGATAAAAATCCAAACTCATCATAATATGTTTTTAGCTTCTCTTGATCTGAGTGAACAATGTGCACCCGATCGTAATTTTCGAAATTATTTCGTAAAACATTTTTCATAACATCCACTTCAATTGACCCAGGATAAACGATGTAACGAAAAATATTCCTGTGCGCTTTAGCAAGTCCGAAAATCATTAATCCTATCAAAATAAATGTAAAAACGTTCTTTTGATATTTCTTAAAACTTTTTGTCCAACACAATATCAACCAAACCAATATTCCAAGAATAATTGTCGCAGGCCCGGACAGAGAGCGATAAAATGCAAAATTTTCCGTCGATAAAAGATTCGGCAAAAAACTTAACGGTAACAAAATAAAAAGCGTACATGACAATAGCGCTATTTTGATTCCGACTTGCTTTAGCTGTTTCTTTTTATAAGCTTGCCACATGCGCCATACAAATACGCCTAGCACCAAAACAAAAATAAATGACACTGACCAAAAAACATAATATTTTCCAGGGAAAATATTCCAAAAGTTTAAACAATTTACAATAATCTCAGAAAAGAACCAGCTTATTTTTCCAAAATAATCTGTCGTTATGCTATACGGATCATATCCGCCAACCAACTGGAAAAATTTCTTTTTAAAAATCTGCAAAATAACAAAATAAAATCCTAATGAAAAGAATCCAGCGGCAAAAAGATTTATCAACTTTTTTTTCGTTTGCTCAAAATCATTTAAAGATGAAAAAAGAATAAGAAAGGCTGGAATCACCCAGTAAATAACAGCCGAGGGCTGGTACGCCATCAATGCAACAATAAACAAGGATGCAGAGATAATAAACTCTTTCGTTTTTATTCGGCTAAAAAATTTTCCTGAAGTTGGCATGCTATGCGCCCAAATGCCTGACAAAAGCCCTAGCCAGACAGCAGTCGAATTATTAAACCCTGCTGCAAAAGACGCCATAATTTCAAAAGACGGTAATGTAAAAATTAAAACGCTGAAGAAAAATGCATCTCGCTTGGATAAAAAATTATTTTTAAGCCAATGCATCAAAATGCACGCAGATGCTGAAAGTTGAACCACCATAAGAAATCGAGTAATTTTTAAATCACTTAAAGAATTAACCAAATAATTAAGCACAGTGGCGATATACGCACCGACAAAGCGACCCATAGCCAGCACAAATCTTCTGACTGAATGAAGAACAAATGTTTTTCCGTATAGAAAAAAATTCACTTCATCATGGTGAACATAATCATAACGAAACGCGGTGTTATAGCAAAGCGCCAAAAGCGCAAAGACACCTAGATATGGAAGAATAACTTTAAATTTATTTTTCATAAGTATAAATATCAGCCAAAACTTTACGAATATTTGGCAATCCCGCATACCACAATTCTTAATTGTAAAATGCAGAATTAGTAATATTATTCTATCGGATTATTTCAGAAATGGAATAGGAAAGTTTTTCTGCAATATTACGGTATTCTAACAAAACGCTGAAGAAGAATTCCGGAATACACCAACTTCCCTATAAGTATTAAAAAGTTTTAAATAACGGATTATTTCATCTAAATCATGCTCTTTTTTATATTCTTCTGCCAAACCAACTTCTTTTAAGGGAATAACAATCCGATACACAGTCTTTTTGCCTGTTGGCATTTCACCTCTCTTCAGCTCTAAGCATCCGCCTAATTCCGAAAGGACTCTTGTCATAGAATCTACTCCGACTCCGCTTAAGCCAAAATAATATTTTCTTCCTTCTGAATCAAATAAAGATTTCTTTCTTTCATTGAAAACAAGCTTGTCTACGGCTTTGCCAATACCGTTATCAAAAATTTCAACAATGACATTCTCGCCTTTTAAAACAAAGGATATGCTTACCTGTCCTCTATAGCTAGACGAAACTTGCTCAAAATTTATCTGCTTATCAAACATTGCAGCAATAGCATCATAAGCATTGTTAAATCCCTCTCCTAAAATCTCTATCCCAAAAGAACTCTTTTTGTAATGCTTAAGCTCAAAAAGAAAAAACTGAAAAAACTTCTTTGTAAAAATATCAAAATCTTGTCTCTTAAGCTGCCAAAACTCAGAACTTAAGAAATCATTCTTATCAAAAACCATCAAATCACTCATATCGCAAATAGCAATAGGCTCCCTATTCGTAACGTCCACTAGCATTCTCAAAAGACTCTCTACACGAGCTTCCTCTTCTCTTGTTTCGAGTCGTGAAATAACTTCAGGAGAAGAAATTTTAATAATTGCTGAAGATGTCGAAGAGCTTAGAAATTCTTTTTGTGTTTTAATGATAAAAAGCTCAGCATATTGTTTTGATTCACTTGAAATCCCAAACCTAACAAGCTCCTTGCCGGAAGAAAGATTTCTGTCGTATGCTCTTTTCCAGAATGGCCTTTTGTCTGGTCCTGGAAATAACGCTTCTAGCTGAGACCAGTGCGCTTTAATAGCAATAATTTTTAGATCCATGTCTTCATCTTTAAAGGGAACAATCTTAACATTTGGATCAAAAATAGAATATTCACCCCAAGCGCCACGATACAGCCAAATCTCAGTATCTTCTTTAAGGCTTACAAGGCGTAACGCTTCTTTAAAAACTTCAACTGCCATGCGATGAGTTCCCCGAGGATCAAATAACTCACCTGGAACGAAAACGATATCAGGTTGCTCTTTTTGCAAAACACTAATCACCTTCTGCAGGTCTTTATTCGTCCAATAATTTTCTATTGTCTTTGATCGCCTATAATAAAAAGGCAAATCTAAAAAACAAAAATCAATATCCAAATAATGACTGGCTTTTATCGCTTCCCCTTTTCTAATTTTAGATTTCTCCGAAACAGTGTTTCCTGCTCCGACTGCTTCAGCTCCACTGACTGCAAAAACGCTTATAATTTGATTACCTAGCCTTTTTAATATTTGAATAATGCCTCCACAACAAATAACATCATCATCAGGATGAGGAGAATAAATCATGATCTTTTTGTTGCGAGGAAGCTGTTTAGCATCAAAAATTCTCTTTTGTATTCTTCTTTTTATAAATTCATTTAAATCCGAAACAGACTCATTTGACTCTAAAAAAGAATTTAAAAGATTATTCTTCTTGAAATCCGCCACAGTAAGATTGTTAACAGAAACAGATTTTTTATCCGAAATCCAACTAACCGATTTTCCAATTAATTCTTCATTCCAATTAGCCCGATTAACAATCCAGGGAGTTTTAATTCTTTCCAATTCTAAAGCAGCACCCTTATCTAAAACCACAACAACATTTGGATGCTTCTGAAGATATGACAATGGAAAAAATGAACTAATATTTCCTTCAACAATAGCTTTAACAACAGGAGATTTGTCTTCTCCAGAAATAAATATAAGAATAAACTTCGCATCTAAGAATGTTGCGACGCCCATCGAAATCGCTTTCAAAGGAACATTCTTTATCCCCCCAAATCTAAACGCAGTATCAAATCTGGTCTTGTACGACAGTTCCACCAGCCTAGTGCGCATTTGAGAAAGATCATCGTCACCTGCCTCGTTAAAACCTCCATGACCACCCTTAAGAACATCACCGTCATAATACGCACCGCCACAACCCAACAATAAAAGATCCAACGGCTTGCCTCTTAGCTTATCTTCATAGCTTTGACAAAAATTAGAAATCTGATTTTCTGATCCACTAAAATGTAGGGATCGAAATTGTGATGAGTGAATTTTCAATGGATTTAAAATAAATTCTTTTAGATAGCTAACATAACTATGGATGGATTTGCGCTCAATGGGATAATATTCATCGACTTGCGAAAAAGTTATCTGATCAAAAGAGAAGCCAGAAACAGCAGAAAGCCTTTTAACTAACTTCTTATAAACACTCACGAAAGTTGCGCCGGTCGCCGGTGCAATAGAAGCCTTAGGGTTCTCTTCGATTAAAGCTGCAGTCTGTTCAACAATCCAATCGCAAGCCTGACCATAATCATCAAAAATTAAAAGAGAGAATTTTTCTTTACCTATTCTTTGTGGTTTAAAGAAGCTATCCTGATTTATTGCTGAAGAAGAAGAGATATCTTCCTTTACCGGCGAGGAGATTTTGTCCCCTCTTCGAACAAAAAAGCCTGGAATGCTTTCCTTAAACCCAAAGTCTTCCCAAACGGCTTTCCATCGCTCGCCAGATTCTCCTCCATCGCCAATCATATCATGCGCTCTATAGTCATCACCAAATTGACGCAAAAGTAACATCCCGTATCTTTTCCCTTTTACTGACTCATCTGTTTCAATCAAATCAATATAAAAACCATCTTTTAATAGCTCACCTGTAAAAACTTTTAAAACCGTCCAAGTCTCATCATTTGGCTTTATAGCGATAAGAAGAGCAACAATTTCTTCTTTTTCTACAATATAATAAGCATATTCCGGTGCCTGAGAATGCTCAGGATGAAGTTCGCGAAACTTTGAATACCATTTTCTTCGTATTATAGAAATATTTTCAGGAGCGGTTTCTTTCAAAATCACCGGCGAGGAAAGGACTTCGCCAGCATTCTTTGATCCTCCTTCTAAGCTTTCAAAATCAATTGTGATTCCGCGCTTCTTGGCAATCTTCGCTAGATTCCTTTCAATTATCTTTTTAGCTTTTTCTGAATGGAAGGCTTGAGCCGCAAGCTCTGCTGTCTTTATTTTTGCTATCTCCAGGTCTCCTCTCACCCCTTCTTGTGCAATATCAATAATACTCAACGCAACCTGTCTTCTTCCAAACTTTTCTTGCAACCTAACCCATTCGCTAACCTTTGAGAAATCAACTTCTTGGCTTCTTAATAATATCCTTTTTTCTTTCACATTAGAATGCTCCAAAATCTTCTGAACAGCCTTTGGTAAAAGCATACTCTGCTCAACAACTTCATCAATATAACCCAATTCAAACGCCTCTTCAGCCTTCAAGACAGGTGACCTGCCCCTATTAGTTGTACCAATAGCCGTGAGAGAACAATGGTTGATTTAGCCATCTTGGCTGTATTGCTTCCGGTGCTGGCGGACGATAGCCAAGTGAGCTATGCGGCCTAATCGTGTTG
>JAVCCC010000041.1 GCA_030765785.1 Candidatus Aceula lacicola
AAACCGACTTCTATAATTTATTTGAAGGCAAAGAGCGTAATTTTAAACCTTACTACATCGCCCATACAAAAATTCAAACCCTTGCGCTCTTAGACGATAAGCACAAGGGTTCGAATTGGTTGCAATGGCGGAGAAAGAAGGATTCGATTGGCTTATTTTCCCTAACTCCTTTATCCCCAATGATTTTACTAAAATGTCGTCGAGAAACGATCTTAAAAATTGTGCGAGGAGCTACATTTAGATACGCTGAAATGCGAGCAGTTTGATGCGGGATGGGCACCAAAATTATTCTTCATATTACTTAATTAAGTCTTTCTATCTCTTGAATAGTGACTCATAACAAGAGAATCGTTGAATACTTCTGTTTTCGTATGCTTAAGTTTGAGCTTCTGATCAATTTCACCAAACAAAGGAATACCTTTTCCAAGAAGAATTGGGATTCTATTAATAATTAATTCATCGATTAAATCCTCTTTCAAAAAACTTTGAATCAATTTTCCACCATCAATATATAAATTTTTATATCCTTGCCGATTTAAATCTTTAAGCACGTCTGATATGTCCCCTTTAACAATCTTAACTTTACCTGTAAGATTCTCAGGAATCGCCACAAGGCTATTGCTTAAAACAAATACTGGCTTGGTATAAAACCACTCACCAAATGTTAAAACTTTCTCAAAAGTACTTCGCCCCATTACTAAAGCATCAGTCTTTTTTATTAACTCAGCATATCCATAATCAGTTTTATCTGGATTTGGCACTTTGATCAACCAATCAATTCCGCCATCTTCATCTGCAATAAATCCATCCAGACTCGTTGCTACAAATACATAATTAGACATTATATACCTCTCCTTTTTAAACATTTTACCACACCATCAAAACAAATTCTAAAAGTTATTAAACAAATTAAACAGGCTCTATTTGGGCACCAATCATTTTCAGAAATAAAAAGGGCTCGTAACTTATTGATAAACAATATGTTATGAGCCCCTATTTAAATGGCGGAGAAAGAAGGATTCGAACCCTCGGAGGCGTTAACCTCAACGGTTTTCAAGACCGCCGCATTCAACCGCTCTGCCATTTCTCCTTAAATCATTTTCTATAAAACAGAAGAAAATGTGCGTGCAAATTCCTCTAAAAAAACTTAAATTCATTGAGGAAATTTTTGCCTGCCATTTCTCCATAAATTATCTTCTTGCTCGTAAAATCAGAAATTAACTATACTAAATTTTTCTTTGACTGTAAAGAAAAAGCTCTGCCTGAGATCGAAACTTCTGATAAAACTAATTATTCATCCCAGCCAACACTTTCACCTGCTTGACTTTTGACAGAATCGCCTGAACTTGACTGCTGCGAGGATGAATCATCGCCCTTCCTAGGCATAAAATGAACACTATTAGCTGAAATTCTAACACGGCTCTGCGTCTTTCCATCTTTTTCCCAGCGGTCCTGCTTCAATCGACCTTCAACAATGACCCCACTTCCTTTCGAAAGATACTTTGAACAATTTTCAGCCGTTGCTCCCCAAACCTCAACATCAAAATAAGATACTTCAGAAACTTTCTCGCTACCTTTCGTATAAACACGATTGTTAGCAATTGACAAATTGCAAACAGCCTTACCTGTTGGCGTATACTTCATTTCTGGATCTCTCGTTAAATTCCCCATCATATTTACACTATTTAAACTCATTAATAATCCTTCCTTTTAAAGCTACAAATTGTTTAATGTTATTTTATAACTATTCTAGTGAATAAACTCGAAGAAGCAATGTTAAATCTAAAATTTATCATTACGGCACAAAAAGCTGCTTGAATGTCGTGCCGTACATCGAACTTGAAATCTGAGAAGTTTTCTTAAAAAATTCAACAAAAGAAAATGTCGGAAAAATAAGATTGAGCATCAGCGCTATAATAACCACATTGATCACATAAACGAGCGCGATAGAAAAAAAATAATTCGGCTTAAAAGCCATCTGGTCTTGCGCGCGCAAATCGCGTGCCGTAAAAATCATATGCATCGCAAACGTAAAGCTAATCAAAAATAAATAATAGTGCGACAAATCAATTTCTTTAAAGAAAAACGAAGTGAAATAAAAAAGGATGAGAAAAACGATAGAATAAATTGGAAGCACCAAAGGGGCGACTTCCACCAGCGGATCTAAAAAACGAAACACATCAGCGACAAGACTTTTGCCGTAACGATACACAGGTTCTGGCTCATAGACAAAGAAGTGTAAAATTAAATAAGAAGCCATCCCCCAAACAAAATACAAATATTGACCTTCCGTCAATCCTGCAACCTGCCGAACAAAAGCAACAGTCATTCCGACAATCAGCGGAATCAAAACCAAAAACAACAAAAACTTTACAGCCTGAACAAGTTTAGTGCCCAATTTTCTCTTGTCCTCCCATATAAGGCCTTAAAACTTTAGGAATAACAACTTCTCCATCTTTAGTCTGATAATTTTCTAAAATCGCCACCATCGTTCTTGCAAGCGCAACGCCAGATCCATTCAGCGTATGAATAAAAGTGGTCTTCTTGGTTTCCTTACCTTTAAAACGAATATTAGCACGACGAGCCTGAAAATCCTCAAAATTCGAACAGCTCGATACCTCAAGCCACTTATCAAGACCAGCCGCGTATGCTTCAATATCATAACACTTTGCTGCCGCAAAACTCAAATCACCCGTCGCCAAAATAAGCACACGATACGGAAGCTCTAAAAGTTGCAAAATTTTCTCTGCGTTTCCAAGAAGTTTTTCTAACTCATCATAAGAATTCTCAGGCGCAACAAATTTAACTAACTCAACTTTATCAAACTGATGCACACGCATTAGTCCTTTGGTGTCTTTTCCGTAAGATCCCGCCTCTTTTCTAAAACACGCGGTGTATCCCGTATAATAAATCGGCAACTCTTCTTCTTTCAAGATTTCATCTCGGTGTAAATTCGTAATCGGCACCTCCGCCGTTGGAATCAAAAACAAATCTTCACCTTCAACTTTATACATATCATCTTCCATCTTAGGCAATTGACCTGTACCGGTCATCGACGCACGATTAACCAAGAAAGGTGCAAAAATCTCTGTAAACCCGTGCTCTCTTGTATGAACATCAATCATAAAATTAAAAAGCGCACGTTCAAGTCGAGCCCCATCACCTTTATAAACAATAAAATTCGAACCCGAAATTTTTGTAGCCCTTTTAAAATCAACAATATCAAGCGATTCAGCAATCTCAAAATGCATCTTTGGCGTAAAGCCAAGCTTCACCTTTTCGCCCCACGTTTTTATTTCTTCATTCTTGTCTACACCACCCACAGGAACAGAAACGTGTGGAATATTTGGAATGCCCATCAAAATGCTCGCAAGCTTTTCATCTAATCCCTTAACCTCTGGCTCAAGCTCGCTGATTTGATTCGAAATTTCCTTCATTGCCGTAATCTTTTTCTTAGGATCCTTTTTTTCTTTCAAAATAGTGGCAATCTCATCATTCGCTTTATTTTTTTGTTCTCTCAAGCCGTCTAATTTTAACGAAACCTTTCGACGATCTTCATCTAGCGCAATAAGCTCATCTAAATTAACTTTATATCCACCACGCGCCATCAAAGCGCTTCGAACAGCTTCATCATTAGAACGTACAAATTTTAAATCAAGCATAATGCTTCCCTTTTCTTTTAATTTCCAAACGTAATATCAATCTGAGCGATCAATTCTTTCGCGTTAATCGGCTTAGTCAGATGCATATCGGCACCGAGATCAAAATGATCAACAATATCATTAGGTCCATCTGACGCTGTTAAAAATATAATCGGAATATGTTTTGTGCTGTCATCTGCCTTGAGCTGCCGGCAAACTTCTTTGCCGTCAATCTCTGGAATGCCGACATCCAAAAGAACCAAATCCGGCTTGCGTGATCTAGCAATGGCTAACGCCTGCGGACCATTCTCTGCTAAAAGTAAATCATACCCTTTTTTCTCTAGAATCTTCTGAATCGTTAACCGCTGACCTTCCTCATCTTCGACAACCAGAATACTCTTTCCTTTTTTAGAAATCAACGCTTCTTTTTTACAAAAAAAACTACAAATTTTCTTTAATAAACACATCTTGCCCCCTCTTTTTCATTCTGTCTAATTGAAGTATTTTCATTATATTAGGAATTTATCGAATACGCTAGAGGATTCTGAGAAACTTAAGGGTCCATACTGTAACTTTGAATTCTTTCAAAAACCACGCCCAAAGCAAATTCTCGCCATTTTAAATACATCTCTTATCATTTGCATACACTTCAAAAAAACATTATAATCATAACAATATGTTAAAAACACTCTATCCATTAAATCTAAAGCGCAACCAAAAAGGCGTCACCCTTCCAGAGCTCCTTTTAGCAACTCTTATCTTAGCTCTTGCCTTATCGAGCATTGTCTTACTTTTTGTTAGATGCAGCAACCTTAATGAAGCTAATCGAAATTTGACATTAAGCGCAACGCACGC
The DNA here is from genome assembly GCA_030765785.1 of Candidatus Aceula lacicola. Lineage (GTDB taxonomy): Bacteria > Omnitrophota > Gorgyraeia > Zapsychrales > Aceulaceae > Aceula > Aceula lacicola. Next base: position 4,497 of record JAVCCC010000041.1, read on the forward strand.
TCAATACATTATGGAAGAAATGCAAAACACGACATTTTCAAACCTTCAGGCCCTTATTGCAAGTGGACACTGGAACTGGACTACCATAGACATCACTTCTAAAGGTTTTTCACCTCTAAATAATGAAACAACAACTGTCCAAGCATCAGGAACGACACCGCTCACCGCAACGGCAACCGTGAATTGGAATGACAGAACAGGATTAAACCGAAGCTATAGTTTAAGCTCTATTTTTCAATAATGAAAAACAAAAACGCATTTACCCCGTTAGAGAAAACCGCCAATTTTAATCGCTGGTCTACCAATTTTAAAGCCGATGGTGGTTCGATGCCACCATCAGCGCAAACCGTTGGAAGACGAAACTCTCTAACGGGGTTTACCTTAGTTGAGTTGATGGTCACACTACTACTCTTTACGGTTATTCTAACCGCTATTTACAGTTCGTTTATAATTGCAGGTAATTATTACCAAACAGATATAGCACTACTTGACGTTCAACAACAATCCAGGCAAGCAATGGATTGGCTTGTTAAAGAATTGAGGGAAAGCTCAGAGAGTAGTATCGTAATCGGCTCTAGTGGTCCTGGCATCAATAGCATCACCTTTGATACCCCTCAAGAAAACGGAATCCAATATTATGTAACATCAGGCCAACTCATCCGAGAATATCCGGTTGGCACAATGCGAGCGATTGCAAACAATATCACAGCACTTAATTATGCCCCAGGATCACCAACAACAACTCTAACCATTACATTAACGGCATCCACAACAGCTATAAAAAGACCCACGTCAATCCAATTGGTTGAAAAAATAAGCCTAAGAAACTAAAGAATCAACTGTGCGAAAAAAAGAAACCCTTCACTTAATATGTCATACTTTAAGTAGAAAGGATAATGTACAAAAGAATGGACATAAAAAATAAAAAAGGCATAGCTTTACTTACAGCATATTTTGCTATATTTGCCCTTACGATTATCAGCACAGCCTTTTTGAGTCGCAGCATCTCTGAGAAAAAAACCAGTGAGCACTATGCAAAATCCACACAAGCATTTTGGGTTGCCGAAAGCGGAATCCAACAAACCCTTTGGGAGTTAAACAGCAACAATTGCAATAACTGTCAAACCTGTGGAAACAACCAATGTCTAGCTGGAACAATAACAGGCTTCGGTGATTACGATGTGACCATCGACCTTACAAATAACACGCTATCTTCCATTGGCTCTGCTCCTTCGCGCAGTTCAAACAAACTTGTTGCAAGAACCGTTGCGGTTGATCTCGCAGGCGGCGCCAGCTCTTTTTTTACTCACGCTCTTTATTCAAATAATGGCATCGAGATCAGCAATAATGCTCGTATTGATAGTTTTGATTCATCAATAGGATTGTATAATGTCGATGGAAACATCAGTACGAACGGAAATATCGGAACCAATAGCACTTCTTCTCAAATCATTGATATCGGAAACAATGCATATGTTGGAGGTGATGTTAGTACCGGTCCAGGGGGAACTGTTGCGGCAGGAAATAATGCCACAATTACAGGCTCGACTACCGATACAAACGATAATCCTCTAGAATCTGTGATCGTGCCATCTAGCTTAACAAGCTTAGCTTCTGGCGGAGCCAAAACAGTTAACAAGAAAGGTTCTTGGATAATCAACTCAGGCAGCTACAAATTTGATTCCATTACTTTAGAAAATAAAGTCAATGTAACCATCAGTGGAGATGTCACGCTTTATGTCACAGGCGATCTTGATGTTGGAAATAAAGTCGATATTACAATCACGACAGGCGCAAGCCTTACATATTACACAGATGGAGAATTTGAACTTAGCAACAATTCCGCTGTTAACAATATGACAAAAATACCAGCTAATTTTATTATTTACAGTACATATTCCGGTGGCGATGGAATTGAACTTGAAAACAATAGTGAATTTTATGGAGCCGTTTATGCACCCGATACAGATATTAGCATTAGCAATAATGCCGATAGCTACGGGGCTTTTGTTGGAAATGCTGTAGACGTATCGAATAATGGTGCTGTTCACTACGACGAAGCACTGGCTTCTATGACTGGCGGTGGGTCCTCTTCTGGATATTCAATTAGCGTTTGGGAAGAGTTATAAAATAACATATAAAGCATTTTTAAAGAATCTATTCTTATCCCATCGAACGAAAGAATAAGATTAAAAAATTAACCATATAAAAAAACTAAAACTCTTGCTCAAAAAATATGTCTTGAGCAAAAAAATAAACAAAAATAAAAAATGACTATAAAAAATAAAAAAGGCGCTGCTTTAATAACAGCATATTTTGTTATATTTGCCCTTACAATTTTTAGCACAGCCTTTTTAAGTCGCAGCATCTCTGAGAAAACAACCAGCGAGCGCTATGCAAAATCCAAACAAGCATTTTGGGTTGCAGAAGGAGGCATTCATCAAGCCCTTTGGGAATTAAACAGCAACAATTGCAATAACTGTCAAACCTGCGGATCTAACAAATGCCTTGCCGGCACAATAACAGGATTCGGCGATTACGACGTTACCATTGACCTTACAAATAGCACCTTATCTTCCATTGGCTCTGTTCCTGCGCGCACTTCCGACAAACTCATCGCTAAAACCGTCCAAACTAATCTTTCTGGCGGCGCCAACTCTATTTTCACGCACGCCGCTTATGCTAACAATGATGTCACGATCAACAAAAACGCTTACATTGATAGCTTTGACTCATCCATAGGGCCATACTCATACTATTTCGGTGGAAACATTGGGTCAAACGGTAACATCGGAACAAGCGGAACATCCACAAATATTATCAATATCAAAAAAAATGCTTTCATAATGGGCAATGCTGAGACCGGACCAGGCGGCACAATCAAGCTTGGAAACAATGCAGTAATCACAGGCACCACTACAAACACAAGCACTCGAACGCTCGATCCTGTGGTCGTACCATCAAGCTTAACAGGACTATCTTCTGGTGGAAGCATAACTGTTAACAATAATAATTTTTGGACTGTTGGCTCAGGTGACTACAAATATGATTCTATCACTTTAAAAAAGAATGTCGCTATGACTGTAACCGGAGATGCCACAATTTATGTATTAGGAGACTTTACCACTGGAAACAATGTTGACATTACGATCACTCCAGGCTCAAGCCTTACTTACTACGGAGATGGAATTTTCTCAGTCAATCAAAATGCCGCTCTCAACACCATGGAAAAAGATCCAAATGATTTTATTATTTACAGCACCTATTCTGGTGCTAACGGAATTTTATTAAAAGGCAACAGCGAATTCTACGGGGCGATCTATGCCCCGGATACAGATGTAAAATTCAATCAAAATGCTGCAATCTACGGCGCCTTAGTTGGAGATACTGTAACCATAGGAAAAAATGCTAATATTCACTATGATGAATCCCTAAATACCATACTAGGAGGATCGTCTTCTGGATATTCAATTAGTGTTTGGGAAGAATTATAAAACGTCCTCCCTTTTTTCTCTTTTGAGAACTAAAATATGAGTGGAACTTGCCGAATTACGTCTGCGCAGACGTAATTGGAGTAGCACTCGCTAAATTCAGCACGCGCGTACCGAATTAGAGCAAAGATTGCCGAATTGTCTCTGCGCAGGCAGAATTGTAAATATAGGCGACAATCACTTTTTTTCGTTTTGACTAGCCATTTTCCAAACAGTTTAAATGATGATTATATTTTCGATCTGTATTCAACAGGCTTGATTTCTAAACTGGGCCCCTTATATCGTCTATACTTTTTATCATTAAGACTTTTTTTCGTTATCAACACAGCATTCACAGGGCATAAGTTATAACACTTTACGCATAAAATACATTTCTTATCAAAAACAACTTCTCCACCTTCTTTTATAGAAATATTTTCCGTTGGGCAAACTCTGTAACACAGCCCACATTTAATGCAACGCTCTTTGTCGACTGAAAATCTAGGCTTATACCAATCTGCCGTCCAATAAAACTTTCTTTGCATATATCCACCAAGCCTAGAAATCAAACCTTTTCCCTCGACTTTTCTTTCACCATTTAAAATAGCCGCACAAACTTTTTGCAATTTTTCTTCAGCCCTTAAAAGAATTCTTTTTAACTTTTCTCCTTGAGGAACTTTCCAAATATCCTCAGGCAGCCACGGAATATTGATATTCGTAGGCATAACAATATGATCTAAATAAAATACATCATATCCTTTTTTTTCAAGAATTTTTTTCCATCTCAATCCTGTATCCCCGGTAAAGGCAGCGCAGTTTCCAACAAGAAAAAGTTTTTTTCCATTGCCTTCTGGCATTTTAAAAAGATATTCTACCAGCGGATCAGGGGGATTGGATCCCCACACCGGATAAAAGAAACCAACCATATCGCATCCATCTTGATCAAATTTGGCTCTATCTTTAATAATCTCATAAAGCTCTACCTCGTGACCCTGGCTTTCCATAATGTCTTTAGCCTTAAGGCAAAGCTGTAATGTATTTCCTGTAGATGTAAAATATCCTATGTTTATCCGCATATTCTCTCCTTTTTTTTCGAGGACTAAAAGTATTCTTAAAAGTTTAAGTTATTTGTATCTTAACGTAATAATAACTAAAAATAAATTAAAATATACAATATTTAAATTGAGACCTGATCAATTCTGCCTGCGCAGGCACAATTCCTCGTACGCACGAGAAATTGGAGTAGAGATTGCCGAATTCAGCACACGCGTACCGAATTGTATTAATTATTTACAATTATTGGCAACTCATTGATATAAAAAATGGCATATAGCTTCATAAGCCATGTGCCAAATTTGTGATAATGATTACTTGCTGTTTTCTGTGCGATGTGAATTAAGATAGCTCACCATATCCTTAACTTTCACATACCACAGCTTACCTTTTTTATGAGCTTTCAGCTGTCCTCGATTAATTAAATTCCTTAGGTAATCCTGAGTTCCGGAAAGTTCCGGGGACACATACCTATTTTTTTAGCTTCAGCTCTAGAGTGTCAGCCCAAATCTCTTTTGCAATTTCTTCAATTACAAGCCGCGAATTTCCTTCAAACGAATAAAAAATAACCAGTTTTTTCATGTTACTTTTTCCCGATCTGATACGTTTTAGGATAAAGCCAAAGATA
>JAVCCC010000016.1 GCA_030765785.1 Candidatus Aceula lacicola
ACGTAAGTGATCGCAAGTTGCTGTGCGAATTTACCCCGAGTTGTTTTGAGACGAGGGGCTAATGAGAAAATTAAGAAGTTCACGCAATCTTGCGGAACGTAAGTGATCGCAAGTTGCTGTGCGAATTCATGAATACCTCACGTTTAAATCAAAGAATAAAATTCAAAAAAGTAAAATTAAATTTGTTTGCAGTTAAACCCCACTTTGTGGGGTTATCTAGTTGTCTTTTTTAAGATTTGGGTTAAAAGTTTGATGAAGACAACTAAAAAAACTTTAGAATATCCTTTTAAATGTACATATATTTGTTACTATACAGATATACAGTATTTTAATAAAAGTTTTAATAATCCTTTAAGGATTTTAAGTGTAAGAGTTATGAGTAAAGAAGAAATCTACGAGCATTTAGCTCAAGTGTATTTAGGTAAAAAGACAAAAGATTCCTATCGTAAAAAGAATAAATTTGATATCCCTGTTTTTGCAAAAACAATATTAACCCTTCTTATTTTTTCGGTTTCATTTTATAGTCTAACAGCCTTTTTGTCTAAACGACATGAAGGGCTTAAATCTAATATCATTTTTGCTTTAAATAATTCCCCCATTCGTATCAAATACAATCTCAATGAGCCATATCCTCAGGTTAAAGATTTTTCTATTAGCATTCCGCCGACGGATATAGGTAAATATAAAACGCTTAATTTTTCTATTCGAGGGCTCGAAGAAGGGTATCCGGATGTTGTCAAGGTAGTCTTAAAGAATAAGCGCAATGAGACGGCGTTTACCCTTGTCTCTGGGGTTAAATTGAAGTGGAATCGATATAGCGTGCCTCTGGATGACTTTCAAAACATCACAGACTGGATGAGCTTAGATAAAGTTTCTTTTGTCCTGGAGGGGTGGAACGTGGCTAAGAAAAAAGGAATTATTTTAATCGATGACGTTTGTTTTTCGAAGTGAAGCCTAAACCTATGGAGACTTGACGAACATAGGTTTGTTGGCTGAACTTACCCCACTGCATTCTTGCGAATGCAAGAGGTGGGATTAATTCATTGCAATAAGTTATCTCGCCCTAATGGGCTCAATAATTTAAGCATTCATCAAAAGAAAGGATGTTTCTATGAGGATCATTGCTGTTGCTAATCAAAAGGGAGGTTGTGGAAAAACAACAACCTCGATTAACTTAACGGCTGCACTTGCATTAAACGGAAAAAGAGTTTTGTTAGTTGATTTGGATCCTCAATCGCATGCTTCTTTGGGGCTTAATGTTGATTCGCAAGATAGCATTTACAATGTAATTTCTAAGATCGCGCCTCGTAAACTTTCGATTGATCAAATTACGCGAAGTATTGATAATAAATTTGATCTTGTGCCATCTAATGTTTTAGTAGGAACGCTTGAACAAGAATTGGCTGATGAAATTGGGCGTGAGATAAAGTTAGCGACTATTTTTGAGAGTTTAAAAGGTAAGTATGATTATATTATTATTGATTGTCCGCCAAATTTAGGGTTTCTAACGATTAATGCACTTCGTGCAAGTAGCGAGGTTATCATTCCTGTCGAGACAAGTCGTTTTTCTCTTCAAGGTGTTGATCGACTTCTAGATATCATTAGACTTGTCAAAGATAGACTTAATCATAATATTACAAGCAGAGTGCTCGTAACGATGTTTGATTCTCGTCTGCGTCATTCTTTTTCGATGTTAGATATAATCAAAGATCAGTTTTCTGAGAATTTGATTGGAACGATTGTGCATCTTAATGTAAAGCTAAAAGAAGCTGCTGTGGCGGGCAAAAGCGTTTTGGATTATGATAAATATTGTCGAGGAAGCAAAGATTATTTTAGCCTGGCTAAAGAACTGATTGCTCAAGAGCAGTCTAAAGAGTCATCGCTTAGCCCTATGTCGTCGACGATGAAGAAAGTGGTAAAAGATAAGATTAAGGATTTTGGCCTTGTTTCATTTGCGTTCAGCGCTCCAGAGGCAAAATCTGTTTATGTGGCGGGTGATTTTAATAATTGGTATGTGGATGAGTCGTGTCGCATGAGACAGAAGAACGGAACATGGTCAGCAAGCTTGAAGTTGAGATCGGGAAAACATCAGTATCGCTTTATCGTTGATGGGCGATGGCAAGAAGACCCAGCTAATCCAAATCGAGCTGAGAATGCATTTGGCGATGCTAATTCCGTTGTTGAGGTTGTGTAAGAAATGGAAAAGACACACGATATATGCGAAGATAAAATATTTGCTGTGATGGGATATCTTTGGATTTTATGTATTATTCCTTTGGTTTTTAAAAAAGATAATCGATTTGTTTTAGCACACAGCAAGCAAGGGCTTGTTATTTTTGTTGGTATTGTTTGCATTTTTGTGGCTAGTATTTTATTTGATTGGATTTTGCGCCCTGGTCTTTTTATCTTTGGAATTGCTTCCATATGGGGTATCATTGAATCGATTAAAGGAAAAGATTTAAAGATTCCCTTTATTCATCAGATTGCAGATAAAATTGTTCTTTAGCTTTATTGGTTTTTTCCTAATCAAAGATATTGCGGAAACCAATATTGAGACCTTTTTATCTTGAGAAAAGACCAGAATATTTTGACTGCCACTATTTTTGGTTGAGAAAAAGTCAATAGATTTGGTCTTCTAAAAAGAGAGCAAAATGGTATTTTTTAAGACTAAAAAATATGTCGATATAACAAACCTTCCTGCTAAGACTAATCACAACAGAGAATTTAAGATCAAGAAAGTAAAGCCAGTTTTTGCCATTAAGCGCCTTAAGCCGTCTGTCAGAGATAAAGAGGCGAAAAGCGATTCTTTGGCCTTTATGGAAAAGGCGCAAGGATTTTTTGATAAGTTAAAGAGCCTTAAGGCTTCAAGAGGAGCTAAGGGTCAAGAATCGAAACCATTAAAGCCTTCAGGAAAAGCAAGTTTGATATCTTCAAAAGAAGAGCTTGTTGGTGAGATTACACATTTTTTCTCGAAAATTAGCGTTTGCGTCATTAAGCTAAAAAAGAATATTTCCGTCGGAGATAAGATTTATATTTGGGGCAATGGATGTCGTTTTGTTCAGAAAATTAGCTCAATGCAGGTTGATCATCAGAACGTTGAAAAAGCCTCTAGGGGGCAGGAAATTGGCCTTAAAACGATAAAAGAGGTCAAGGTTGGGGCGCAGGTTTTTAGGTAGGTAGAATAATCTTTTAGGCTGTGTTATACTTTAAATATGCCTAGTCATATTAAAGCAAGGGAGGGTAAAGTGAAGAGTAAAAAAGAAGCCCAAAGTGCAATTGAGTACATCCTTTTGGTGACAGCCCTTATTGCTTTTTTACTTGTTTTTTTAGCTCCCTCTGGAGGCTTCCATAATATGATTTCAGATGGAGTTACAAATTCTGTCCATATGATTCAAGACATGACAGATGGGACGAATTTTGCAACAGGAGATTACACGTCTGGAGGCGGCGGTGGTGGTGGCGGAGGCGACCCGTGTTTTGGCATAGCATGCAGTGATTTCTCAAATGATAAACCAAATTGTCTTGCTATACATGATACACAGCCAGGCATTCCTGGAGCTCGATGTTGCAATTGGAAAGAAAATTGGAGCTGTTCAGGGTCTTGGCAGGTATCGTGTACTCGATCTATAGAATGCGTTGATATTACGCCGGGAATGGCTGGATGTGATTCTAACGGAATATGCACTTCGTGCTCTGGAGGAGATTGTTGCAGCTGCTTTAATGCTGAGTGCCCGTCTTGGGACATCAACACAGGAGAATCGTCTTGTAATAATTGTGATGATTTTTATGATCCTGGGTGTACCGGAACTTATTGTTGCTTGTATGAAGGTGGGGAATTTGGGCAAGGATGTTTTGAGAAGTGCACGTATGCGTATTAATTAAGATGTTTTTGTGCTGATTAAAAATTACGAGAATTGGATTTGTTAAATGAAAAAAGATGGCAAGACCTTAACCAAGCGCTATTTACTTTGGTGCTACAAGACAACTAAGGAGCAGCTGGATTGGATTGATAGAAAATTTACGCAAATCCAAGTTGATCGTTATGTTTTGAAGTGTCTTTTAAAGAGCAAAGATTTAAAATCTAGCGTGCCATATTCAAAAAAGGTTGATGAATTTGTTTCTTATGTTGAGGCTAAGGAAAAGCGGGGTTTAAAAGAAAAGTTTTTAGATACAAAGTCAAAAAAACTTAAACCCGAGTACAGCTATCTTAGAAATCGTTTATCTGCGCTTGAAAAAGCTATTGTTCATTTTTGTGGGGCAAAGGCGCTGAAAGAAATCGATGCTTTGTATGAAAGTGAAATGACCCGACGAATTCTCGAATCTCGAGACCACACCTAGTTAAATTTTTTAGAATTATTTATCGAATTTGATTTTGACGTTTCAGATCTTCCATCTGACGTTTTTGATTTTCCATAAAACGCTTTTGCGCTTCTTGGGAGTTTGTTGGGGAATTTGCTTGAGTATTCTTATATTGTTGCAGTTGGCGCTTGTGGTCTTCCATTACCTTCTTTCGATCTTCTTCGATTCGAGAAGGGGAAAAGTCTCCGTATTCTGGTGAGATTGAGAACACTCTAGCTTGAGCTTTTTGAACATATCCAATAGCAGCTCCCAATCCCCATATGATAAGAAAAATAAAAGCGAATAATCCTAATAGACTTTTCATAATATAAGTATAAATACAATTATTATAAAGCGCAATAAAAAGTAATTCTTTAGGATTTTTGTAGGCCAATTTTAAAGCAAAATTAGAGTTGAATTTGACCTTAAATTATGAAATACTAAATGAAATCAAATGTATTAGCCGTAAACGAGGAGGATGTATGGCAAAGAAGGTAAAGAATTTTGAGCAAAATCTAGTAGAGATCAAGAAACAACTTTCGAAATTTAGCAAAGAGGCTGTTGTTCTCGCAAAAAAAGGTGAGAAAGAATTTATTCGCCTTTCGAAAGAAGGGAAATTGCGGGTTGATTCAGCAACCGTGGGTGTAAAAAAAGAACATTTGCTATATTTGGTCGGCAAAGAGTATGTTCGTCTAGATTGTCCTGGAACTGCTAAGAGCGCAAAATTAAAGAAATTTATCAGCGAGTTAGAAGTTTTAAAGAAAAAAGAGTCTGTTTTAAAGCGTACGCTTAAAAAAGTTAAGAAGTAAGAAGGGTCAATGTATTTTAAAAGGGTTGTTTTTAGGCGAAAGCCTAAAAAGGGCCCTTTTTTCTTGAGAATAAATTAAATGAATAAAGACGTTGTGCAAAAATCAGTTTGCGATATCATTGTTCCTCTTTGGAACAAAAAAGACTACACCAAGAGATTTGTAGAGAGCATTATTGGTTCCGCAAGAATTCCATTAAGGATTATATTTGTTGATAATAATAGTCAGGATGGAACAAAGGAATATCTAGAAACTTTAAGTAGTGAAAATGGATGTTCATTTGAAGTTATTACTAATAATGAGAATGAGGGTTTTATTAAGGCAGTTAATAAAGGATTGCTTATTTGTGATGCAGATTATATTTGTATTGCCAACAATGATTTGGAGTTCTCAAAAGGGTGGATTGAGGAGATTCTCAGCGTTTTTAAGATGCATCCATCTGTTGGGTTGATTAACCCGAATAGTAACAATCTTGGATTAAAAATTCCTAAGAGAATAAAAATAAATGATTTTGCTTTATCTTTAAGAAAAAGTAATCAGGCTATTTTTAAGGAATTGAATTTTTGTATTGGATTTTGCATGGTAACGACAAAACAAGTTCTTTCTGAGGTTGGTTTTTTGTCGGAAGATTTTTTGCCAATGTTTTTCGAAGATACGGACTATTCTTTACGCGTACAACAAAAAGGGTACCTTGTTGGCGTCGCACCTCGATCTTATGTTTGGCATGCAGAGCATGCGTCGATGAATCAGCTAGGCGATGAGAAAGAGGAGATATTTAGAGCCAGCAGAAAGGTTTTTGAAAGAAAGTGGGGGAAAATTTTAAGAGTTGCTGTTGTCTGCAGTAATGATTTAGAAATTGATGAATATTTAAAGAATTCACTTTTAATCGGTAGAAAAGGGAATTATATAACATTTTTTGTTAAGAATTCTTTTTTAAGTAAAGAAGAGACTTTAAAGAAGAATCAGGTAGAGGTTTTTTCTAATTTTACAAAGAAATCTTTTGGGAGTGCGATTTCGTTTTTGTTTTATTTAATTTTTAAGAAGAAAAAATACGATATTGTTATAACAAAGAATAAAGCTACAAGAGCTTTGTTGGGTTTGCTTCGGATGTGTTCTTTGGATTCGATAGATTTTTTAGCGATCGACAAAATTAAAAGGCAAGGTCTTTAGATGGAATTAAAGTTAGAAAAAAAACTTTTTGAACTTTTTTGTATTGTTAGGTCTTCTGATCGGGGACAAGCAGATTTGATTGTTGAAATTCTTGTTTCGATAGGTGTAAAATTTAAAGATATTATTGTTTTAACAAAGAAAGATATTGTTCGGGTTTCTGTTTATTTTAGTAATAAAAAGAAATCAGAGAATCTTAAAAAAAAGTTACAGCAAATTGATTTAAAGAATATTCGCTTTAGATTACGTGAGGTAAAAATTGAAAATTGGAAAGAGAAGTGGGCAAAGAGTTTTTCTCCTTTTCAATTAACGAAATTTATTGATGTCGTTCCGACGTGGAGAAAAAGAGGGTATCAAAAAACAAAGCGAACCCCAATCTATTTATCTTCAATCAATGCCTTTGGCACAGGTCTTCATGAGACAACAAGATTTATGGCAGAGCTTGTTGAGCAATGTCAGGGCAAGTTTTCTTCTTTTTTTGATATCGGAATGGGAACAGGGATTCTGGCTATGGTGGCATTAAATAGTGGGGCTAAGGATGTTTTGGCTATAGATTTTGATTCAGATTGTGTTAAGGCTGCAAGAGAAAATTTTAAGGCTAACGAAAAAAATGCAAATATTCAGAAGGCAGATATTGGAGAATTTAAATCTAAGCAGACGTTTGATTTTGTAGCCGCAAATTTAATAACACATGATTTGATTAAATTTAAAAAGCGATTGGCTTCGTTCGTTGGACCAAAAGGGTTTTTTGCTGTTTCAGGCATATCGATTGAGAATTTGAATCAAATAAAACAAGCTTTTAGGAGTCTTCCGCTTCGATGCCTTAAGATAAAAAAAGGAAAGCAGTGGGCAGCGCTTCTTTACAAAAGAATATAAAATGACTAATATTTTTAATGTTTCCATAGAAAAAGAGCAGCAATTAAAAGCGCGTATGCAAAAGCTTGGTGTTGACAATAAGGAAATTGAAGAATCATTTGTGAGATCTTCTGGGCCTGGAGGGCAAAACGTTAATAAAGTTTCGACGTGTGTTTTATTGGTCCATCGATCCACAGGGCTTTCTGTAAAATGTCAAAAGGCAAGGTCTCAAGGTTTAAATCGATTTTATGCGCGTAGATTATTGCTTGATAAAATAGAAAAGATGCAGAATGGATTTGTGGAAGAAAAGCGAAAGCGTATTGAGAAGATTAAAAGACAAAAAAGAAAACGATCAAAGAGAGCTAAGGAAAAAATGCTCGCATTAAAGAAACAAAAGTCTGAAAAGAAGAAAAATAGACAAAAAATTGAGACGTCAAGTCTTGACTAACATTGAATCCTAAAATGATTTCCGTATCAAAAGCTAAAGAAACTATTTTAAAAAATACAAGTTTTTTGTCTTCTGAAAGATTATATTTTTTAGATGCGCTTGGAAGAATTTTGCATGAAGATATTCGAGCAAATCAAGCTTGGCCGCCTTTTTCACGTTCGACTATGGATGGGTTTGCTGTGCGTAGCAAGGATATTTTAAATGCATCGATTAAGAAAGGTGTTGTCTTAGAGGTTGCCGATGAATCAACTGCTGGAACTCCTGCCAAAAAGACGCTGAGGGCAAAACAAGCGATTAAGATTATGACAGGTGCTGTGATTCCGAGCGGCGCTGATTGTGTTGTTATGAAGGAAGATGTAAAGGAAAACTCCCAAACTGTTGCTATTTTTAAGAGAGTGGAAAAGGGCGGAAATCTGCGCCTTAAAGGTGCTGATGCAAAAAAAGGTGATTTGATTATTTCAAAAGGCGCACAAGTGACTCCTGGGATCATTGCTTTGCTTGCGAATTTGGGTCGGAAACACATCAGAGTTTCAAAGGTTGCAAAGGTTGGAATCTTGGCAACAGGAGATGAGCTCTTAAAAATTAATGATAAATCAAGATTTGGAAAGATCAGAAGTGCTAATGAATATGCTTTATCTGCGCAAATTAAAGAGATTGGCGCAGAGCCGATTATTTTAGGGATTGCGAAAGATAATTTAGGGAGTCTTGAGAAGAAAATAAAAAGTGGTTTGAAATATGATATTTTGTTAATTTCTGGAGGCGTTTCTGTCGGTGAATATGATTTAGTACAAGATGTTTTAAAGAAGCTATTCGTTAAAATAATTTTTTGGAAAGTTGCAATAAAGCCAGGAAAACCACTTGTTTTTGCTAAAAAAGGAAAATGTCATATTTTTGGTCTTCCCGGAAATACAGTTTCAAGTATGGTTTCATTAAGGGAATTTGTAAAGCCATGTATTTTAAAGATGTGTGGGCAGAAAAAGGAATTGGCAAAAGTAGCTGAAGCAATGTTAGAACATGACATCAAGCTTGATCCTCGACGAATGAAAGTTATGCG
>JAVCCC010000054.1 GCA_030765785.1 Candidatus Aceula lacicola
CTCAGAAGCGCCAATGAGCGCTTGAGACGTGGATATGATAGATAGAGATAAAGCTTTGAAACGGAATGATAAATTTGTTTTTATAAAAAGGGAGAAGAAAAAAATGAGAAGAAGAATTATAATTAGTTTTTTGACAATAGCAGCCTTTTTAGGTCTTTCGGTTTCAGCTTATTGCGCGCCTAGTGCTTTTGGGCGTAACGTAAGAGTTCCGACATCTGCAAGCTCTCCAGACGTATCAGAGGCTCAGTCAGAAGTTCTTGAAGAACAAGACCTGTTGGATTCCTATTATCTAGAATCAGGGGATGAGGAAGAGGAAGGTTATAGGTCTGGAATTGCTTCTCCTGTTAGCATTGCCAACAACACGTTAGCCAATGAAGATAGCTATGTTGAAGGCCAATTCTTTATTAAATTCAAAAATCCTTCTGACAATCCAAAGATGTTTGATAATTTGTCTGCAGAGGATGTTTTTTCTGCTACGCCTGATCTTGCAAGAATTGTAGCTAAATACGATATTCGTCCTACAAATATTAAAAGACTTTTTTCCAAATTAACAAATTCTACAAAAGAAAACATTCGAAATAAAGCAGCCGCGCTTAAAAATACGTTCATTTTTATATCTTATAGTGAAGACAGCGTTAAGCTTATTGAAGAATTGAGCGCACTGCCTGAATCTATTTATGCAGAAAGAATCCCAAAAATAAAGGCTTTTTATACTCCAGACGATCCAGAATATTCTCAACAATGGCATTTGCCTCAAATTCAAGCTTCAGCGGCTTGGGATATTTATAATGCTAATACAGATAATAGCGAGGTTGTTATTGCTGTTGTTGATGATGCGGTGAAGCTAGGTCACGAAGATTTAAATAGTAATATTTGGGTCAACCCAAATGAAATTCCGAACAATGGTATTGATGATGACGCTAATGGATATATAGATGATGTTAATGGCTACGATGTTGCAGAAGATGATAATGACCCAAATCCTCCAGCCAATGCAACAAATACCTATTTTATGCATGGAACACATGTGGCAGGTATTGCTGCAGCTGTTTCCAATAACACAATAGGCGTTTCTTCTATATCAGGTGCAGGGCAGAACAAAGTTAAGATTATGGCTGTTAAGACAAAAGAGGACTCGAGCCCAGGTGGTTCTTTAGAAGCTACATTTGAAGGCTTAGAATATGCAATTGCAGCGGACGCTAATGTTATTAATATGTCATGGGGTGGGAGTGGATATTCTCGAACTTATCAAGATCTTTTTATTGTAGCACATTCTTTGGGTGTTACATTGGTAGCAGCAGCAGGAAATGATTTTACTGAAAGCTATAAATATCCAGCAAGCTATCTTTATGTTGTTTCTGTTGGGGCAACTGATCAGTCTGATCAAAAAGCAACTTTTTCTAATTATGGCTATCAAATAGATGTTATGGCTCCTGGCATTGATATTTTGAGTACATTACCCGTTAATGATAGTTCTTATGGAAACCTAAGCGGAACTTCTATGGCTTCTCCTTTAGTTGCTGGATTAGCAGGGCTGATACGTTCATATAATGATGCTCTTACTCCTCATCAGGTGGAAATTTTAATAGAAGAAAATTGTGACAATATTGATGCGCAAAATTTAGATTATATGGGGAAGATAGGTGCTGGAAGGATAAATGCAAATAATATTATGCAGGATTTACAAGGAAATAATATTCCTGAGGATGAAGACTTTACAGCTATTAATAGCTATTTAACTTCATCTTGTTGGGGGGTTACAGACTTTGGTGATTACGATAATGATGGCGATTTAGACATTTTGGTTACTGGCTGGCTTGTTGAAGGTCCAGGGTCATCCTTAGATGTAACAAAAGTTTTGCGTAATGATGGCTTAGTAAATGGGGAATGGGAATTTGTAGACATAAATGCAGGGCTACCTGGCCGACATTATTCTGATGTTATGTGGGCAGATTATGATAATGATGGATATTTAGACATTACATTAACGGGGAGCAATAAGATCGAGCTATATCATAATGATGGGTTAGTAGGCGGTCAGTGGACATTTACAAAATTAAGTAACTTTCTTGTTTATACCCAGCCGGGTCATTCGGCCTGGGGTGATTACGATAATGATGGTGATTTAGATCTTCTTGTCGCAAATTTTGGTCCAGACCTTTATCGCAATGATGGATTAGTAAATGGCCAATTTCATTTTACGCGTATTTGGGGAGCTTTTCCTCAGCAGCAGACTATTAATGCAGTTGCATGGGGTGATTACGATAATGATGGTGACTTAGATGTTCTTTCTTCAGGGGCAGCTGTTTATCCGCAGGAAACAAAAATTTATCGCAATGATGGTCAAGGAACAGGAAATCAATGGCAGTTTACAGATATTAATGCGAATTTTCCATCGTTAAGATTAACGTTCCATGAATGGGGTGATTACGATAATGATGGTGACTTAGACATTTTGTTGTCAGGACTTCTTCCTTCTTCGCCAGGATCAACAACAGGAGACCCGATTGTTAAAATTTATCGCAATGAAGGAAGTGGTCAATTTATTGATATTAATGCAGGGTTAACGGGTGTTTATGTATGCGATGGTGCAAGCAATGTTTCTTGGGGGGATTATGACAATGATGGCGATTTAGATGTCGCTTTGCTTGGAAAGATTGCTTATGATTCTTGGAATCAGCGCATGGTTTCTAGAATATTTATAAATGATAATGGTATTTTTAATGAAAATAATGCTGAACTTATTGGCGGGTCTGTTGGCGCTATTGTTTGGGGAGATTTTGATGGTGATGGAGATTTAGATATTCTTGCCAATGGTTGGGTAGACGGTGGCGGCAACTGTGCGATATTTCATCAGCACGCAAGAACGCAAATTTATAAAAATAATTCTATTATTGCTAATGATGTTCCAACTCAACCGACAAATATTCAAGCTAGCGTTTTAGGTAGCGATGTGGTTTTAAGTTGGCAGAAATCGACCGACAGTGAAACACCGCAAGATGGGCTTAATTATAATATTTTTATCGGAACTTCGCCAAGCTCGGTAGATGTGGTTTCTCCAATGTCTCAATTAAGCGATGGGTGGCGTAGAGTTGTTTCATTGGGGTCTCAAAATCAAAACACCTCTTGGGCAGTTTCTGATTTAGGAGATGGAACATACTATTGGGGTGTTCAAGCGATTGATACGGCGTTTGCGGGATCTCTTTTTGCTACGGGAAGTTTTATAATAAATACTGGTTCTCCAACGACTTTCACTATTTCAGGAACTGTTAAGGATGTTGCAAACAGTAATATAGGTACGGCTCAGCTGACTAAGATTATAAATGGATCAGCGAGTACAGTTTCTGTTGCGAGCGGTAGCTATTCTTTTGTTGTAAATTCTGGAGACACTGTTTCGTTGACACCTTCAGCACCTGGATATGCTTTTGTTCCCGCGACCAAGACTTTTTCAAATATTACAGCTAATCAGGTTCAAAACTTTGTTGGAACTCTGCAGACATTCACCGTCTCAGGAACAGTCTTGGATAGCAATGGCAACACAATCGCAAGCGCGACTGTCAATGGTCAAGATGCATCGTCAGGAAGCTATTCATTTATTGTTAACTATGGTGAGAACATAACTCTTGTCCCGCAAGCGGCAGGTTATGACTTTACACCAACAGATAAAACGTTTAGCAATGTAACAGGTGATGAAGTTCAAAATTTTGTTGGAACTCTGCAGACATTCACCGTCTCAGGAACAGTCTTGGATAGCAATGGCAACACAATTGCAAACGCTACTGTCAATGGTCAAGACGCATCGTCAGGAAGCTATTCATTTACCGTTAGCTATGGTGACAACATAACACTTGTCCCACAAGCGGCAGGTTATGATTTTACACCAACAGATAAAACGTTTAGCAATGTAACGGGTGATGAAGTTCAAAACTTTGTTGGAACTCTGCAGACATTCACCGTCTCAGGTTCTGTCTTGGATGCTAATTATGATCCTATTCCTGGTGCGACTATAAATGGTCAGGATGTATCAAGCGGTAATTATTTATTTACGGTTAATTATGGTAACAATATAACGTTGATACCTCATGCTGTGGGGTATGATTTTGTGCCAGTTTTAGTAACATTGACTAACATTGTAACTGATCAATATCAAGATTTCGTGGGAAAAATTCAAATGTTTACTATTTCAGGTATTATTAAATATTCAAATGGATCTGGCCCAGTTGAAGACGTTAAATTAAAAGATGACGAAGGAAATCTTTTAGCTGTGACAAACGTAGAAGGACTTTATTCTTTTGATAAAGAATATGGTTGGTCTAATACTGTAACACCATCAAAAGTTGATCACGTATTTGATCCGCAACAAAGATCATATGCGAATCTTCAGACAGATAGAAATCATCAGGACTATAAATCAAAAAGACATCTTTTAGTTATCTCAGGACGTATTGTAAATATGCCAAACGATATCGATTTAACTGGATTTCAAATCATAGGAGAGAATGGAGAAGTTTTGGCAATAACAGGCGTAAATGGAAAATATTCTTTTGAAAAGTCTGTTGGGTGGTCTGGTAAAGTGAAGCCTTTTAAGCTTGGTTATAAATTCTTGCCACGGCAAAGGAGATATCAAAATATTCAAACAAATTATTTTGCAGAGGATTATTTGGCACAGAGAATAATATCATCACAGAGAATAATATCATCTATTCACTAAGAAGATAGTTTGTGATAGTGGGGTCGCGAGGGCGGGGTTCTTAGGAATCCCGCCCATTTTTTTTAGATGTTTTGACAAATAAATCTTCTTGATATACAATTTAACTCTTACTTAATAAATGTTTTTAAATGAAGGGATTTTATGCAAGATATGACAATGGTTCAAGAAGGTTCGATGCGTGATTTGGCAATTCAAAGTTCAAAGAATTTTAAGAAATCTTGGATTGACCTCGGACGTGTTTTGTATTCTATCTGGAGAGACAAGACTTATAAGGAGTGGGGATATCAGAATTTTGATACTTATGTAACTAAAGAAGTCGGCATTCGAAAAGCAACATCGCTAAAGCTTCTGAAATCGTATTATTTTCTTGAAAAAGAAGAGCCGCTATATGTTGATAAAGAGTATGCTGATAATGCTGATGCAGCAAAGATTCCTAGTTATGAAGCTGTTGATGTTTTAAGACAAGCCAAAGATAAAAATATTAACCATGAAGATTATCAGTCTCTTAAGGAGAAAGTTTTTTTAAAAGGTAAGGATTCTAAGGAAGTTCGAAAAGACCTAACTCTTTTCATGCGTGAACGCGAAGAGCTTGATCCTGAAGAAGCCTGGCAAAAGAGAAAACAAACGAATATTAAGCGTTTTGTCGGGACACTTAAATCTTTGAAAAGAGAGATGGAAGATTCAAAGATTCTTCCGGCTCAAATAGCAAAAGAAGTTAACAGTCTTATTGCCAAGTTAGAAGACCAACTCTAATAAAATTCCTAAAAATATTTTATTGACAAGAAAGAAGTTTTTGTTATAATTTTAACTTAGCATTCTCGAGGTAAGAGTGCTAATTTTACTCTAACACATTATATTTACAGGGTTTTTATTCTAGAAGAAATTAGAAAAGAAGAGACATGAGCTTAAAACGTTTAGATCCGCAGTATCGAAAAGAGAAGATTTTGGCCTATGTTGTCAGCCATTATATTCAAGATATAGTGCCAGTTAGTTCTAATCAAATTGTTGAAGAGCAACTTTTTGCTTTAAGTCCAGCAACGATTCGAAATGTTTTAGCTGAGCTTGAGGATGATGGGTTTTTAACCCATCCGCATACTTCAGCAGGGCGTGTTCCAACTCAAGATGGATATCGATATTATGTTGATCATTTAATGGAAGAAATTAATCTTTTGGCTGCTGAAAAGCAAAGAATTATGGCTGAATATAGCCAGGGCATTTTAGAATTAGAAGTTCTTTTAGAAAAAACATCAGAGATTTTGTCGCAGGAAACGCAGTATCCAAGCATTATTTCTATAGATGGATATGGGGATAAAATATTTTGTCGTGGCATTAGTTTTGTTGCTGGATATCCAGAATTTCATAATTTTCAGAAGATTGAATGTCTTCTTCGTCTTCTTGAGCAGAAGGAACGGATTTTGGAAATTATTAATCGAGATTTAGAAAAGAAAATTCACATTTATATCGGTGATGAGGCAGGTTGCTCAGACATGGACGGTTGTTCTTTAATAGTTTCTCGATATGGAAAAAAAGATGGTCCGCAAGGACGTGTTGCGCTTTTAGGTCCAACGCGTATGAATTATGAAAAAACAATTTCGACTTTAGAATACTTTACAGAGTTGATTGATGAAATGTTAGTAGGATAAAGAATATGAAAAAAGATGAAAAGAAAAAAGAAAAGAAAAATGATGTCGTTATTCTCAAAAAAGAAGAGCATCAAAAGTTATTAGATGAAGCGTCTGAGCATAAAGATAAATATTTAAGAATTTATGCTGAGTTTGAAAATATGAGGAAGCGTACAGAGCGTGAAAAGCTTGAATTTGTAAAATACGCAAATCAAGAATTGATTGTGGAATTTTTAAGTATTCTCGACGATCTAGAGCGATCTGTTGAAGCAGCGCGTGCTAACCATGAAGATTATACCGCCTTTTTAAAAGGTGTTGAAATGGTGATGGCACATGTTTATGATCTTTTGCGTAAAAATGATGTTAAACCAATTGAAGCTAAAGGAAAAATGTTTGATCCGCATTGTCACGAAGCGTTAATGCAGGAAGAAACGGATGATGCCGAAGAAGGAATTGTTTTAGATGAATTTCAAAAAGGATACACATTCGGCGATAAAGTAATTCGCACAAATAAAGTAAAAGTTGCAAAACAAAAACAAAATCAACAAGAACAAGAATAACAAATTTTAAAAAGTAGATATAATTTAAAGAAAGAAGGAGGGTATAAGAATGGCAAAAGTTATAGGAATTGATTTAGGAACATCAAATTCAGCGGCTGCAGTTATGGAAGCAGGCCGTCCATCGATTATTCCATCAGCAGAAGGTGCGGGTGTTGCATCAGGTAAGGCGTTTCCGTCTTTTGTTGCATTTGACAAAGAGGGTAATCGTCTTGTTGGTGAGCCAGCAAAAAGGCAAGCTGCCGTTAATCCGCAAGGAACGGTTTATGCTGCTAAAAGAAAGATGGGAACTAACGAAAAATTTACTGTAGACGGAAAAGATTATACCCCTCAACAGATCAGTGCCTTTATTTTACAAAAGATTAAAGCAGATGCAGAGAAATATCTTGGCGACACTGTCGAGGAAGCCGTTGTTACAGTCCCTGCGTATTTTAATGATAATCAAAGACAAGCAACAAGAGATGCTGGAGAAATTGCGGGATTAAAGGTGTTGCGCATTATCAATGAGCCAACAGCTGCTTGTTTGGCTTATGGTCTTGATAAAGCAGGTAAAGAGCAAAAAATTATGGTTTTTGATTTTGGCGGTGGAACCCTTGATGTTACTATCCTTGAGATGGGATGGGATGAATCGCATAAAGCAGCAACATTCGAAGTGTTGTCTACTAGCGGAGATAATCATCTTGGTGGAACAGATATGGATAATGTGCTGATTGATTATATTTGCGAAGAGTTCAAAAAAGAAAGCGGCGTTGATTTAAAGAATGACAAAATGGCTTTCCAAAGACTTCGTGAGGCAGCTGAGAAAGCAAAGGTCGAGCTTTCTTCGACGATTTCCACAGATGTTAACCTTCCTTTTATTACAGCGGATGCAACAGGACCAAAGCATCTTAACTTAAAGATTGAACGTGCAAAATTGGAAAGTTTGGTTTCTTCCATTGTTGATCGTTGTCAAGATCCTATCACTCAAGCTTTAAAAGATGCTGGAGCAAAATTGGGAGAAGATATCAAAATTGATAAAGTTATTTTAGTTGGTGGGCCAACACGCATGCCGATTGTTCAAGAATTTGTTGAAAAACAAGTTGGTCAAAAAATTGAGCGGGGCATCGATCCAATGGAATGTGTAGCTCTTGGTGCTGCAGTGCAAGGGTCTATCATCAAAGGTGATTCTAAAGAAGTTCTTCTTTTAGATGTTACGCCACTTTCTCTAGGGATTGAAACATTGGGAAGTGTTTGCACAAAATTAATTGAAAGAAATACAACGATTCCGACGAAGAAAAGCCAAATCTTTTCAACGGCAGATGATAATCAAACAGCGGTAACCATTCGCGTTCTTCAAGGGGAACGTCAACTGGCAGGGGACAATACAGAGCTTGGGCGTTTTGATCTTGTTGGGCTTCCTGCGGCACCGCGCGGAATTCCACAGATTGAAGTTACGTTTGATATTGATTCTGATGGAATCGTGCATGTTTCTGCAAAAGATAAGGCAACTGGAAAAGAGCAGTCGATTAAAATTACTGCACCAACTAAATTGTCAGATGAAGATATTGATAAGATGGTTAAAGAGGCAGAAAAGTTTTCGGAAGAAGATAAGAAGAAAAAAGAAGAGATTGAGACTGTTAATCAGGCAAATAGTTTTGTTTATGCTACAGAAAAATCTTTGAAAGATTATGGAGATAAAGTTTCCGCTGACGATAAAGCTAATATTGAAAAAGAGCTTGTTGCTTTAAAAGAGGTCATTAAAACAAATGATGTTGAGAAAATTAAGCCAGTAATGGAATCTTTGCAGACGGCAAGTCATAAGTTAGCTGAAGAAATGTACAAAGCAAGCGCGGCTCAGCAAGCACAGGGTCAATCTGGAGGTGAAGCGCAAGCAGGTCCAGACGGTGATCAAACAGCTCAAGATTCTGAAGCAAAGGGTCCGAATAAAGAAGAGGTGGTGGACGCTGATTTTACAGCAGAGGATGATAAAAAAGAAAGCGTTTAAATATTTAGATAGTGAATATTTCACACGATAAACGTGCGGGATAAATTCGTTTAACAAGCTTACAGAAGCCTAAAGGCTTCTATGAGTTTGGAGTTCATTTATGAAAAAAGATTATTACGAAGTTTTAGGGGTTAAAAGAGAAGCGACGATAAGCGAGATTAAGAAATCTTATCGCAAGCTTGCACTTTCACATCATCCGGATCGTGTTTCCGAGGATAAAAAGAAAAAAGCAGAAGAAGAGTTTAAGGAAATTTCTGAAGCTTATGCTGTTTTGTCAGATCCAAGCAAGAGAAAAACGTATGATCAACTTGGTCATGCGGGCATTGATCAAAATTATACGTCAGATGATATTTTTAGAAATGCTGATTTTAGTAGCATTTTTCAGAATATGGGCTTTGGTGGGGATGTCTTTGAAGATATTTTAGGTGGATTTGGTTTTGGCGGAGGATCTAGCAGATCGCGTGGTTCAAGACGTGGGCAAAATATTCAATATGAAGTCGAGCTTACTTTAAAAGAGGCATTTGATGGACTTAATAAAACAATTAAAGTTCCTCGTCATGATTTTTGTAAACCATGCAATGGTTCTGGGGCAAAGCCTGGAACGCAACCTAAGGCGTGTCCAAGATGTCAAGGCAGAGGTCAAGTTGTCACAGATAGTGGTTTTTTTAGAATGGCACAGACTTGTCCTCAATGTCGCGGTGAGGGAAAAATAACTTCTGAATTTTGTCCTAGTTGTCAAGGTCAAGGCGTTGTGCGTGTGATGAGAAAAATTGAGGTTAAGTTTCCGGCTGGTGTTGCCACAGGCTCACAGCTTCGCATTCAAGGTGAAGGGGAGGTGGGAAAAGCTGGACGAGGTGATCTTTATGTTTATATTCGCGTTCGTGAAGACGAAATCTTTAAACGTGAAGGACATGATGTTTATATAAATTTACCACTTCATTTTATTAAAGCAGCGCTTGGCGCAGAAGTAAGCGTTCCAACACTTGGTGGAAATGTTAAGATGAAAATTCCTACAGGAACGCAAAGTGGAAAAATGTTTCGACTTAGAGCAAAGGGAATGCCAGATTTGCGTGGGCGAGGAGTTGGTGATCAATATGTGCGTGTGATGCTGCAAGTGCCAACAAAACTTTCGAAAGAACAAAAAAAGATTTTAGAAGAGTACGCTCGCGTTAGCGGTGAGGAAATTCTTGAACAAAACGAGTCTTTTTCAGAGAGATTAAAGAAAGTCTTTAAATAGGGAAATTATTTATGCCAACATATGAATATGAATGTTCTTCATGCGGCCATCAGCTAGAAATTTTGCAGTCTATAGTCGAGAAGCCTTTAAAGAAATGTCCTGAATGTGAAAAAAACAGTTTGCAGCGTTTGCTAGGCATAGGGGCAGGCGTTATTTTTAAAGGGAGCGGATTCTACGAGACTGATTACAAGAAAAAGGAACCTTCAAAAAACGAATCTCAGCCAAAGCCGACCTGTCCGTCAGATTGCCCCAACAAAGGCTGCCCGGCAAATTCATAATTTCTTGAAATGATAGGTATTTTGAAAGAGACGAAATTTCTTAGATTTTGGTTTTCTGACCCTAATTATTCTGGTATTATTTCTTATATCCTAGAATGCCTGCTTAGGCTTGAAGTTAACCATATTTAAAAGAAAGTTTTAAACATGACACAAATTAGAGCATTTAAAGCCGTACATTATAATCAAAAAAAGATTGCTGATTTATCTCAAGTGGTTTGTCCGCCATATGATGTTATTTCGCCTGAGGCTCAAGCCGCTTTTCATAGTGCCCATCCTAATAATTTTATTCGTATTCTTTTGGGAATGAGTAAGGCTAAAGATAATTCTTATGATAATAAATATACGCGCGCAAAAAAGATTTTTTCAGAATGGATGAAAAAGTATATTCTTGTTCAAGACGACAAGCCATGCTTTTATCTTTATAAGCAAGAATATAAAGTGTGTGGCCAAAAGAAGGCGCGAATAGGATTTTTGACATTAATGCATCTTCAGGACAAGGAAGAATCGAAGATTTATCCTCATGAGAACACGCACATGGAAGCTAAAAAAGATCGTCTTCGTCTTTGGCGTAATGTCAAAGCGAACTTAAGTCCGATTTTTGTTTGTTTTTCGGATAAGTACAAGAGGATTGAGGGTATTTTTCATGATGTTGCTTCTCAAAAAGAGTCCATCATTGATATTGTTGATAATGATCAGGTTCGCCATATTGTTTCGCGCATGGATGATCCAGCCTCTATTGAAAAAGTCAAAAGTTTAATTGATGGACAGCAATTGTTTATTGCTGATGGGCATCATCGCTATGAAGTGGCCATGGAATATCGAAAATCTCGTATGCAACGAAAGAAAAAGACAACAGGAAAAGAATCTTTTAATTATATTATGACGTATATGACAAATTTAGAGTCTAAGGATTTGGTTATTTTTCCTATTCATCGTGTCGTTAAGAAATTTCCTTCAAAAATAGATTTTCTGGAAGAATTTTTTAGAATTGATAAAATAAAGAATATTCAAGACCTTCAAAATTTGCTTGGTAAAGCTGGTAAAAATGAGCATGCTTTTGGTCTCTATACGCGGGACGGAATCAAATTGTTGCGTTTGAAAAATAGAATTCTTATTGATCAGCATATCCATGAAGGCTCCAAAGAGTTCCGAAGTTTAGATGCTACGATTTTAAAAACACTTGTTTTTGATCGTGTTAATATTATGTTAGACAGTATTACATATAAGAAAGATTTAAATGAAGCGGTTAAGATGGTTGATTCAAAAAAAGCTGCAGCATGTTTTGTCATGAATGCTGTTGGAGTTGAACAGCTTAAAGCTATTGCGTTAAATGGTGAGAAGATGCCGCCCAAGACAACTTATTTTTATCCAAAAGTTCTTTCGGGGCTAACTATCCATAAGATGGATTCATAAAACAAAGGCTTATTTATGGCATTGTTCGGAAAAGATAAATATACGCTTGTTAAGGTTCGAAAAAAGACAATTCCAGACGGTCTTTGGGTCAAATGTCCAGATTGTCAATCGCCGCATTATAAAAAAACTTTAAAAGACAACCAAAATGTTTGCCAAAAATGTAATTTTCATCTTCAGCTGACTTCGGATGAGAGAATTGAACTTCTTTTAGATAAAGGAAGTTTTAAGGAGCATGATCCTGATTTAGTTTCTGCAGATCCGTTAAAGTTTCAAGGACCTAAAACATATCAAGAAAAATTAAAAAGTGATCGAAAGAAGACAAAATTAAAGGACGCCGCTATAACTGGTGTCGGTGTGATTAATGGAGTCAATGTTGCTATTGGAATTACAGATTCGCGTTTTATTATGGGATCTATGGGGTCTGTGGTTGGTGAGCGCATCACGCGCATCACAGAACATGCAACAAAGAATAAATTGCCACTTATCATTATTTCAGGATCAGGCGGTGGCGCTAGAATGTATGAAGGAATGTTTTCCTTAATGCAAATGGCTAAGACATGCGCTGCTTTGGCAAAGCATTCTGAAGCAAAGCTTCTTCATATTTCGGTCTTAACAAATCCAACAATGGCAGGAATCATGGCATCATTTGCTGGGGTTGGAGATGTGATTATGGCTGAGCCAAAGGCTTTGATTGGTTTTGCAGGGCCGAGAGTTATTGAGCAAACAATACGCCAAAAACTTCCCGCTGGGTTTCAAAGATCAGAATTTTTAATTGAACATGGATTGATCGACATGATTGTTGATAGAAAAGATCTCAAAGAAACCATCTCCAAGGTTGTAAACTATACCCGCAATTCATAGAGAATATCTAGTGGCTCCCATTAAATTTTATAGTTGCACGAATAAATGATCTTGTTATAATAGGGACTAATTATTAATATTAATAAAAGGATTAGTATATATGGCCTTGATTACATTAAAAGGTATAAATAAGACTTATAAAGGCGATGTTAAGGTTGTCAAAGATGTTAACCTTGAAATTAAGGATAAAGAGTTTCTTGTTCTAGTTGGGCCTTCTGGATGTGGAAAATCAACAACGCTTCGCATGGTTGCAGGGCTTGAGGACATTTCCGAAGGGACGGTGCAGATTGGTAATCGCATTGTCAATGATGTTCCTGCCAAAGATCGTGATATTGCTATGGTTTTTCAGAATTATGCCCTCTATCCTCATATGACTGTTTTTGAAAACATGTCCTTTGGGCTTCGTCTCAAGAAATATCCTAAAGAAGAAATCACTCGTCGTGTGCATGAAGCCGCGGAAATTTTAAATATTAAAAAGTTGTTAGACCGTCATCCTCGTCAGCTTTCTGGAGGGGAACGTCAGCGTGTTGCGGTTGGTCGTGCTATTGTAAGAAAGCCAAAAGTTTTTCTCTTTGACGAACCTTTGAGCAATTTGGATGCTAAAATGCGCGTTCAAATGCGTACTGAAATTCATAAACTTCGCACAAGGCTTCAGACGACATTTATTTATGTCACACATGATCAAACTGAAGCATTAACTTTAGGTGATCGTGTCGCAGTCATGAAAGATGGTATTGTTCAGCAGTGCGCTGATCCCATGACAATTTATGATTTTCCAGCCAATAAATTTGTTGCTGGATTTATTGGTTCTCCGCCGATCAATTTCATGGTTGGTAAAATTATAAAGATAAAAGGAAGATTTTATTTTGATGAAGGTAACTTCCAGTTAAAATTAGTGGAAGAAATGTCTAAAGTTATTGCGTCATATGAAGATAAGGTTGTTACGCTTGGTGCAAGAGCGGAAGATATTTATGACAAATTGTTCGTTTCTGAATCTTCTCCCGACAACACAATCAGCGCTGTTTGCGAGGTTGTGGAGCCTTTGGGGTCAGAAGTGTATTTATATTTAAATACTGGAAAACATATATTCATTGCACGCGTTGGGGCGCATAACCGTCCGGAAATTAATTGTGAAATGAGTTTGGTGTTCGACATGAACAAGGTGCATTTTTTTGACCAAGAAACTGAAAAAACAATTATCTAGCTTCACACTACTTCCAATTGTTATCGTTTTTATTTTTTTGGTTGTTTTTTTTATTTATTCTATTAAATTTAACAATCATTTCTTCGTCGTTATCCTAGCAACACAGTTTGTCATCCTTGTTTTCCTAATTTTTCTCCGAAATAGATTTTTACAGCAAAAGACTGTTTATGATCTTCAAGAAGAAGACCGTCTAGAGGAAATCAATCTTTTATGTTCAAAAGTTGAGAAAGAGGATTTTAATAAAGAATCGCTTAAGGTACGATTTGAAGATTATTCGAAGTTAAAAATATTGGCAGAGAAGTTGAGCTTAAGCGAAACACGGCTTGAGGCTGCGAATGTTTTGACTGAGCAAGCAGATGAATTAATTGGAAAGAATGATGCAACAACGATCCTGTATCTTTTAGATCTTGAGACTGGTGAGCCTTCCATGATTTCTTCAGTTCACAATAAAGCGAAGGTAAACGTTAAATCAAAAAAAGGCGATTATCTTGATCGCTGGGTTTTAAAGAAATTAAAACCTCTTTTGGTGGAAGATATTAAAAGTGATTTTAGGTTTGATACGACACAGGGCATTTCAAAGGATGGCGGGAGAGAAAAAAGATCACTTATTTCAATTCCTCTAGTTTTAGGTGAAAAGATTCTTGGTGTTTTGCGAGTTGACAGCCCTAACGAAAAGAGATTCTCGATGGAGGACTTACGGCTTTTATCTCGCATTGGAGATTTGGGTGCCGTTGCGATGGAAAGTGCTTATTTATATGAGCGCATACAAGATCTCGCCGTTAAGGACAGTTTGACTGGACTTTATTTAAGAAGGTTTTTGATGGATCGGTTAAATAGTGAGCTTCCAAGAGAGTTGAGAAGTAAATCTGATTTGTCTCTTCTGGTCGTTGATTTAGATTATTTTAAGAAATACAATGATCAATTTGGTCACATTGCAGGTGATATGGTGCTTAAGAAATTAAGTGAGCACTTAGTGGATATTTTTAATAATCCTGGAGATATTATTTGTCGATATGGTGGCGAAGAGTTTGTTGTGATGTTGCCCGATTGCACAAAAATACAAGCTAAGAAATTAGCTGAAGATTTACGAAAAAAAGTAGAAGAAACAAAGATTATTTTAAGGCGAGAAAAAACAAAAGTAACAGTTTCTATAGGAGTTGCAACTTTTCCGACGGATGCGCAAATTAAAGAAGAGCTCATTCATAAAGCG
This sequence comes from Candidatus Aceula lacicola, assembly GCA_030765785.1. Lineage (GTDB taxonomy): Bacteria > Omnitrophota > Gorgyraeia > Zapsychrales > Aceulaceae > Aceula > Aceula lacicola. The sequence continues at coordinate 15,078 of JAVCCC010000054.1, forward strand.
GATCAGGCTATGTATCAAGCAAAGCGAAAAGGGCGAAATAAAGTATGCCTATCATAATGATATTATTAGATTTAATTCTTTTAGTTTTTGTTATTTATTTTGCTAGAAAATGTTTTAATGAAAAACAGCAGAAACAAGAAAGTGAGCTTTCTGATATTCAAGAAAGACTTAAAAGAATTTCTAAGAGTTATGACGACGTTTTTCAAGATCGAAAGGATATTGAACAAAAGGCAACGGAGATTTTCACACTGTATGATATTACAAAAGAAATCACTGGGACTTTGCATGAGCAGGAAGCTTTTGAAGTTTTTAGAGAGGCGCTAAAGGTAAACATGTTTTTCGATGATTGTCGGTTAATTCATTCTGAGGGTGATCGTCGAAGAAATATGCCAGATTCTAGTGATTATTTTATTTTTCCGATTAAGGGTCGTCGAAAAGAGTTGGGGTGTATTGCAATTAAGGGTCTCTTAGAAAAAGATAAAGAGAAATTTATTATTTTGGCACAACAATTTGGTCTTGCGTTACAGCGTGTGAAGCTTTATCAGGAAGTTGAGCAGATAGCGATTACAGATAGTCTGACGGGAGTGCATACGAGACGTTATTTAATGGAGCGGTTTGAAGAGGAAAATAAGCGTGCCTTAATTCGAAAAACAAAATTATCATTTTTGATGATTGATGTTGATTATTTTAAGATGTTCAATGACCAGCATGGGCATTTGGTTGGAGATCAGGTGTTGCGGTCGGTCGGTCTTTTGATTCAAGAAAATATTCGCGAGATTGATTTTGCAGGTCGCTATGGAGGAGAAGAATTTTGCGTTGTTTTGCCCGACACGGATACAGAGGGAGGATTCTTTGTTGCTGAACGTATTCGAAAGGCAATTGAAGAAGCTGAAATTCAAGCCTATGATGCCAAGGTTCGCGTTACGGTCAGCGCCGGTATTTCTTGTTTTCCTGCAGATGGGAAAAGTGTCTCGGAACTTATTGATAAATCTGATTTGGCACTGTACCGTTCTAAAAAGCGTGGACGAAATTGCACAACCGCTTTTGATAAATATTAATTAATTTATTAATATTTATATTATTACTTATAAAAGCTTTTTTGTAAGTTTTCATAAGTTGTTTATTATCATAATTTTATGTTTTATTCAAAAAATGTTACATTTTCTTGAATATATTGCTTTTTTCAGGTAAAATAACCACTCTATGAATCAATTTGTCATTGGTATTGATATTGGTGGTACAAATATAAAATTTGGCCTTGTTAGCAAAAAAGGGCAGATTGTTTCAAGGTTAAATTTGAAAACAAGTTCTGTCGGCAAGAATGTTAGCCAGCTGGCTGAAGGTCTGGTGTCCGCCTGTCTTAAGCTCATATCTGAAAATCATTTAGCAAAAAAACAAATTCTTGGGATTGGCATTGGCCTTCCTGGTCTTGTAAATATTAAGCGTAGCATTGTTTATTCTTTAACAAATATTAAAGGATGGAAAAATGTGCCGTTTAAAAAGATTATTGAAAAAAGAATTGGCATTTCAACTTTTATTGATAACGATGTGAACGTGGTTGCGCTGGCAGAATGGAAATATGGCGCAGGAAAAGGCGTGACAGATCTAATCTGTATGACGCTTGGCACAGGTGTCGGAGGAGGACTTATTTTAAATAATACTCTTTATCGTGGAGCAGGATTTGCTGCAGGTGAGGTGGGGCATATTCCTATTAATGAAAAGGGAAAGAAATGTAATTGTGGCGGTTTCGCTTGCATGGAAACAGTCGTTGGTAATCAGTATTTAGAGAAAAAGGCTAAAAAGGTTTTTAATAAAGAAAACATAACTCTTGAGCAAGTGACAGCTTTAGCCGACAAAGGAAATAAGAAGGCAATTTTATTTTGGGAACAAACCGCAGAGCATATCGCCAATGGACTTATTGGCACGATTAATACGCTTAATCCGAGCTTAGTTGTTGTTGGTGGTGGTGTTGCTAAAGCGCATAAATATATTTTTCCTGTGATGCGTCAGGTTATTAAAAAACGGGCTATGCATATTCAGGGACGCATGGTAAAGATCAAGAAAGTAAAATTAGGGCAAGATGCAGGCATTATTGGCTCACAGGTTCTAGCTTTAGAGATGTTAAAGATACGTTAGGCATAAATAAATATGAAAAATAAGAATTTAAATTTTGTTATTTCCTCGACATTGATTGTTTTTTTATGTTTAATATTTTGCGTTAATTTGTTTGCTCAGCAAGGTGAAGATTCTTCTGGAGATGTTGTGTTGGTTGATGTTGACTCGGACGAAGAGATAATTGAGGGAGATGTTGTTGAAGAAAAGATAGAGCCAGTGGTTAGTCAGCCAAAAGAAAAGCCTCCTGTGCAAAAAGTAGTTGAAAAAGAAGAGATTCAGGAAGAATCTGATTTTAATGAAAAAACAATTAATCCTGTCGAGATTGATGGTGATAATGTCGAGCTTATGCAAGATGAAAATAAGGTTATTATTGATGGGAATGTTTCTATTGTTAAGGGGGATACTCGCTTAACGTGTGATCGTGTTGAATATTATCATGAGGACAAAAAAGCTTTTGCTCAAGGTAATGTTGTTTTGTCTAATCCAGAAGGCAAGATATTTGGAGAGAATTTGGTTTTTGATTTTGGTGCGATGACTGGAGAGCTTGCTGGAGCAAAGATTGTGTCTGCTCCTTATTATGGCGAGGGAGAAAAGATTTCTAAGGTTGGCGAGAATCATATGGTCATGACGCAAGGATATGTCACGACATGTGATTTAGATAAGCCTCATTATAAAATGAAATCTAAAAAGATTGATGTTTATCCAGGAGATAAAGTTCAAGCTCACAGTGTTCGCATGATTATTGGCAAGTTGCCGATTATTTATTTTCCTCAGTATACGCAGATTATTAATGATACAGAACCGCGTGTTGTTTATACCCCAGGGTATGATAAAAAATGGGGTATTTTCTTGTTAACCGCATGGAGATATTATTTTAATCCGAATTTTAAAGGAAATATTCATTTAGATATTCGAGAGAAAAAAGATTTTGCTTGGGGTGTTGATGTTGATTATAAGGTGCCGGGGTATGGCGAAGGGTTGATTAAAACATATTATATGAATGAACGCAATATTGTTTCTAAACGTTTTTGGGATGAACGACTTGGTCCAACGATAGAAAAAGAGCGCTTTAAGGTGGAGTGGCGTCATAAGTGGAGAATTGATGAAACAAGCAATGTTGTTTTGCAGTATTATAAATTAAGTGATAGTGATTTTTTAAAAGATTATTTTGAGCGAGAACATGATGATAATCCTAATCCGGAAACATTTTTCTTATTTACGAAAAGTTTGGATAAAGGTATTTTTAGTTTTAGAGTAGATAAAAGAGTGAATCGATTTGTTTCGAGCGTTGAACGTCTTCCTGAAATTGGATATGATGTGACTAATCAAGAAATCGGAAGAACAGGTCTGTATTTCCAGAGTCAGAATCTATTTTCTAATTTGTCTTACCCGAATGCCTCGCCATCAGATGTAAGAAAAGATACGGTGAGATTCGATTCTATGAATAAGATATCGTTTCCTAAAAAGATTGCTTTTATTGATTTCACTCCGTTTGTTGGTCAGCGCGAGACCTTTTATAGTAAGACTAAAGATCTTTCGCGAGATCATATTATTCGTAGTATTTTTGAAACAGGTGCAACGTTAAGCACGAAGTTTTATAAGACGTTTGATGTTGAAGCTGATCTTTGGGGTATGGAGCTTGATCGCCTAAGGCATATTATTACGCCAACAATCAGCTATTTATATCGACATGATCCTTCTTTTCCAGCCGCCAAGTTAGATGTTTTTGATAGTGCGATTGATTCCATTACACGTGCACACAAAATAGACTTTTCTTTAGAAAATAAATTACAAACAAAACGTGATGGTCAAAATGTTGATTTGTTACGCTTTATTGCAACAACAGATTTCTTGCTTAAGGATGACGTCGGAAAAGGAAGCTTTGATACAATTAAGACGGATATTGAATTTCGACCAACAGAGTGGTTGTCGTTCTTCCATGATTCAGAATACAATGCGCATCAAGAAAAACTTATTTCAAGTAATTTTGAAATGTATATCAATTCAGGGGACAAGTGGTCTTTTAGTTTAAGTAAGCGGTATCATATTGATGTTGATGACCAAATTACTGCAGAGCTACAGTATGTGATTAATCCAAAATGGAAAGTTAAAATATATGAACGCTTTGATATAAATCACGGTATGCAAAAAGAACAAGAGTTTACTCTTACGCGTGATTTGCATTGCTGGGAGATGGATGTCAGTTTTAATGAAACAAGAGGTCAGGGAAGCGAGATTTGGCTTGTCTTTCGCTTAAAGGCATTTCCTGATATGAGCATTGATATAATGAGCACAGGTTTTAATAAGAAAAAAGCAGGATCTCAAAGTAGTTTATAGATAGATTAGGAGATTGTAGAGATATGAATATTGCAATTATTGGTTCTGGGTATGTTGGTCTTGTGACAGGTATTTGTTTGGCTGATATTGGGCACAAGGTTGTTTGTGTTGATAATGATATTTCAAAAATTAAGAAGCTAAAAAATTTAGAGCTTCCTATCTATGAGCCGGGGCTTGAAGATCTTTTAAAGCGGAATGTTAAAAAGAAGCGATTAAGTTTTTCTTCATCTGTAACAGATGCGTCTAAGAAAGCAGAAGTTATTTTTATTGCTGTTGGAACGCCGTCAAAGAAGAACGGAGATGCGGATTTAACGTATGTAGAAGGAGCTGCACGAGATATCGCTAAAGGCATGGATTCTTATAAGGTGATTGTGGAGAAATCAACAGTGCCTGCACATACCGGAAAAGAAATTAAGCGTGCCATAAGGCTTGTACTTCATCAAAAGCATAAGAATAAAAGGGTTAAGAATATTGATTTTGACGTTGCCTCTAATCCAGAGTTTTTGAGAGAAGGATCGGCAGTAACTGATTTTATGAATCCAGATCGCATCGTTGTTGGCGTTGAGACTAAAAAAGCCGAGAAAATTTTACGTGAAGTTTATAAGCCTTTAAAGGCGCGGTTGATTATAACAGATATTAATTCTGCTGAAATTATCAAACATGCGTCTAATTCATTCTTAGCGACTAAAATTTCTTTTGCCAATGCGATTTCACAAATTTGCGATAAGGTAGGAGCTGATGTGCTTAAAGTTGTAGAAGGTATGGGACTTGACAAGCGAATTGGTCGGGATTTCTTATCCGCAGGCGTTGGATATGGCGGTAGTTGTTTTCCGAAAGATGTTGATGCTTTTGTTCGTTTAAGCGAAAAAGTTGGATATGATTTTTCGCTTTTAAGAGAAGTTCGCTGTATTAATGAATCTCAGAAGAAAGCTTTTTTGAAACTAATTGAAAGTCATATGTGGATTTTGAAGAACAAAACCGTCGGCGTTCTAGGTTTAGCGTTTAAGCCAAATACAGATGACATGCGAAGCGCACCATCGTTTGATATTATTAAAAGTTTGCAGAAAGAGGGCGCTAAAATTAAGGCTTATGATCCGCAGGCTATGGGAAATTCTAAAAAGATATTTTCTGGCGTTAAGTTTTGTAAAGATGCGTATGATGTTGCTAAGAGTGCCGATTGCCTTGTCGTTTTAACGGAATGGGATGAATTTTCAAAAATTAATTTTAGAAAGATTCGTCAGCTTATGAATAATCCTTTGGTGTTTGATGGTCGAAATATGTATGATCGGCAAGAGATGAAAAAGCTTGGATTTGAATATTACGGGATTGGAATAAATAGCATTTAGACAAAAGGGGCATAGATGCGTATTGTAGTTACAGGTGGAGCCGGGTTCATCGGCTCAAATTTTATTCATCATATTCTAAAGAAGTATCCCAAATATAAAATTATTAATATTGATAATCTTACTTATGCAGGGAATTTGCATAATCTTAAAGATATTGAGAGAAATAAGAATTATAAATTTGTAAAAGCTGATATTTGTGATCGTAAGCAAATTGATAAAGTTATTAAAGGGTGCGATTGGATTGTTCATTTTGCAGCTGAATCGCATGTGGATCGCTCTATCGAGAGCGCAGATATCTTTACCTTAACGAATGTCCTCGGGACACAGGTTCTTTTAGATGCTGCTGTGCGTCATAAAATAAAGAAATTTATTCATATCAGTACGGATGAAGTTTATGGAAGTCGGAAAAAAGGATTTTTCAAAGAAACAGATATTTTAAATCCAAGCAGTCCTTATGCAGCGAGTAAAGCAGCCTCTGATTTGATGGTTATGGCGTATCGCACGACTTATGGATTACCTATTATTATTACTCGTAGTTCTAATAATTTTGGGCCTCGTCAATATCCTGAAAAAGTCATTCCTTTATTTATTACGCGCTTGATGAAAAATAAAAAAGTTCCGTTATATGCTAAGGGAGAAAATCTACGTGATTGGATTTTTGTTGAAGATAATTGTTGCGCTGTTGACTTAGTCGCGCATAAGGGAAAAGTAGGAGAAATTTATAATATTTGTGCGAAGAATCATTTAAGCAATATTCAGCTGACAAAAAAGATTTTAAAGCGAATGAATAAGCCGACAACAATGATTAAGAATGTTAAAGATCGCCTTGGCCATGATTTTCGCTATGCGGTTAGTAATGCAAAGCTATGTAAGCTTGGATTCAAGCCCAAATACTCTTTGGATAAGGCACTTGATTTAACGGTTGAGTGGTATGCAGAACAATTATGAAAGAATTAAAACAAAAGATAATATCAAAAAAAGCTAAGATTGGTGTTATTGGTCTTGGTTATGTGGGCTTGCCTCTTGCGATTAGTTTTGCGCGTGTTGGTTTTTCTGTTTTTGGATTAGATAAAAATGTAGCACGTGTTAAGCGTATTAAGCAGGGAAGAAATTATAATGAAGATGTTTCTATCCAAGAAATTTCAAAGCTTTTAAAGAAAAAGAAATTTAGTGTTTCATCAGATCTTTCTTTGCTTTCTAAGGTGGATGTTATTTTTATATGCGTTCCGACGCCGTTAAAACGAAAATATACTCCAGATATTTCATATATTTTAAGTTCAGTTAAAACCATCAAGGAGTATATCAAAAAAGGCACGCTTGTTATTTTGGAAAGCACAACATATCCTGGTACGACCGAAGAATTAATTTTGCCAAAGCTTCAGCAAGGTGGTTTTAAAGCAGGCAAAGATTTTTATTTGGCTTTTTCTCCTGAACGCATTGATCCGGGTAATAAAAAGTACCCTGTGACAAAGATTCCCAAAATAGTTGGAGGCATCGACAAGGCGTCTGGTGTGCTTTCCAAGGAGCTTTATAAAAAGATTATTAAAAGTGTTCATGTTGTTTCTTCACCAAAGGCGGCGGAGATGGTTAAGCTTTTGGAAAATTCATTTCGTTTAGTTAATATTAGCTGGATTAATGAAGTTGCGATGATGTGTCACAAAATGAATGTGGATATTTGGGAAGTTATTGAAGGGGCAAAAACAAAACCTTTTGGTTTTATGCCGTTTTATCCAAGCCTTGGAGTGGGAGGTCACTGTATTCCAGACGACCCGCTATATTTGTATTGGAAGGCCAAGCACCACGGAGTTAGTTCAAAATTTATTAAACTCTCGGCGGACACTAATGATAAAGTGCCGGAATACGTGCTTCATCGTTTGAAGGCGTTTTTAAAAAAGAATAAAAGACCGTGTGAAAAGGCAAAGATATTAGTTGTTGGTGTGACATATAAAAAAGATGTTAAAGATTTGCGCCGATCTCCAGCATTGAAATTTTTGGAACTTTTAAAGAAAGAAAAATATAAGGTTAGTTATTTTGATCCTTTGATCCCTTATTTAGAGATTGGATCGTTTCATCTAAAATCAATAAAATTAAATGAGAAAATGCTGAAGTCGGCTGATTGCGTCATTATTGCAACGCAGCACACGGGTGTTGATTATAAAAAGATTTTGTTAAATTCTAATTTTGTTTTTGATCTGTGTAATGTATATAAAGGGAAAAGAAGTCCTAAATTAATGACTTTATAAAAGGAAAATTATGGCTCAGAAAAGAAAAGTATATTTAATTATAGGTGGTGCAGGATTTATCGGAAGCCATTTATGTGATCGCATAATTCAAGATGGACAGAAGGTTGTTTGTGTTGATAATTTAATTACGGGAAGCCGAAATAACATAAAGCATCTTTTAAAGAACAAGAATTTTTCTTTTTTTAAACAAGATGTTTCAGAGAAATTTACAATAACAGGTCCGATTGATTATGTTTTGCATTTTGCTTCACCGGCAAGTCCTGTTGATTATTTAAAATATCCGATTGAGACTTTAAAAGTTGGATCTTTTGGAACTTATAATGCTCTAGAATTGGCTAAAGAGAAGAAAGCCAGATTTTTCTTAGCATCTACGTCTGAGGTTTATGGTGATCCTTTGGTTCATCCCCAAGTGGAAAGTTATTGGGGCAATGTTAATCCTATTGGTATCCGAAGTGTTTACGATGAGTCAAAGAGATTTGCAGAAGCTATCACGATGGCGTATCAAAGAGAGCACAAGGTTGAAACGCGGATCGCCCGAATTTTTAATACATACGGGCCTCGTATGCAAACTTTAGATGGAAGAGTTGTTCCGAATTTTATTTATCAATTGTTACATAAAAAGCCGCTTACTGTTTATGGAACAGGAAAGCAAACGCGTTCTTTTTGTTATGTTGATGATTTAGTTGAGGGAATTGTTCGGCTTCTCCATTCTAATATTAAGACGCCTGTTAACTTGGGAAATCCTTTAGAATTTACAATTTTAGAGTTAGCGCAAATTATTCAGAAAGTGGCAAGAACAAAATGTCGTATTGTTAAAAAGCCGTTACCTAAAGATGATCCAAAGCAGCGAAAGCCAAACATCTCGCTTGCAAAGACAAAATTAAAATGGAAACCAGCTGTTAATGTAAAGCAAGGATTGTCTCAAGCCATTGCATGGTTTGAGCAGCAAATGTAATTATATGAATGAGAATTCTAGAATTTTAATCGTTGGTCATAACGACATGATAGAGAAGTCGTTGTCGGAATATTTCTCTGATAATGATTTTGTCAACGTCTTTTCGTCTTCTCAGATGGGGCTCGATACAACGATACAAAGCTCTGTATATCAGTTTTTTTCAGAAGTTGAGCCTGAATATGTTTTTTTAGGATCTGTTTGCTCCGGGGGTATTGAAGTTAATAAGAACAATCCGGCGGATTTTTTTTACAAGAATTCTGAAAGTCAAAACAATGTCGTGTATGCTGCGCAAAAGTTTGGTGCAAAGAAGTTGATGTATTTTTCTAGCTCTTGTGTTTATCCGAAAGAGTGTCCGCAGCCGATAAAGGAAGAGTCTTTGATGGCAGGGGTCTTGGAGCCGACGAGTGAGGCTTATTCAGCAGCTAAGCTTGCCGGAATAAGATTGTGCCAGAGTTTTCGTGCGCAATATGGGCTTAATGCTATTGTTGCGATTCCTGCGACTGTTTATGGACCTGGCTGTGATGTTGATTTAGCAACGGCACATGTACTGGGTGCTTTAATTGGCAAGTTTTATGAGGCAAAAGAAAGCAATCAAGATGAGGTTGTTGTTTGGGGGACTGGCAATGCTAGAAGAGAGTTTGTCTTTGTTGATGATTTTGTTAGTGCTTGCGTGTCTTTAATAAAAAAATATAATGAAACATCAATTGTTCATATTGGGACGGGAAAAGATGTTTCAATTAATGAATTAGCTCAGATGATTAAAGAGATTTGTGGTTTTACGGGAAAGATTGTTTTTGACGAAACAAAGCTAGAAGGTACGATGAAAAAACTTTTAGATAATAGCAAGATTTTAGATCTTGGTTGGAATCCAAAAGTGAATATGCAAGAGGGAATTGAGAAAACATATCAGTGGTATGTTAATCAAAGAAAAGCGGAGACGATAAAATGAAAATTTTAGTAACCGGCGGAGCCGGATATATTGGATCTATTTTAGTGCCGGAGCTTCTCAAAGCTGATCATGATGTAGTTGTTGTTGATAATTTTATGTATAATCAGAGTTCGCTCCTTGATTGTTGTGCGAATAAGAAATTAAAGATTGTGCGAGGTGATTGTCGAGATAAAGCTGTTATTGAAAAAGAGTTAAAAGATGTGGACGCAATTTTTCCTTTGGCTTGTTTGACAGGAGCGCCACTTTGCAGCAAGGATCCTTTAGGAGCACAATCTGTTATTGTTGACGCTGTCAAAATGATTTTGAACCTGAAGAGTCATGATCAGATGATTATTTATCCGACGACAAATAGCGGTTATGGTGTTGGGCAAAAAGATAAGTTTTGTACAGAGGATACTCCTTTAAATCCTGTTTCGCTTTACGGAAAATTAAAATGTGAAGCTGAGAAGATGATTTTAGATAAAGGAAATGGCATCACTTTAAGGCTTGCAACAGCTTTTGGTGTGAGTCCAAGAATGCGACTTGATCTCTTGGTCAATGATTTTGTTTATCGGGCTGTTTATGATCGTTGTGTGATTTTATTTGAGGCGCATTTTAAGAGAAATTATATTCATGTGAGAGATATCGCTCAGGCGTTTATGTTAGGATTGACTAATTTTGATAAAATGAAGAATGAGCCGTACAACGTTGGTTTAAGCGATACAAATTTGAGCAAAAAAGAACTTTGCGAAGAAATTAAGAAGCATGTGAAAGAGTTTTATTTTTATGAATCTCCTATTGGAGAGGATCCTGATAAGCGTGATTATGTTGTTAGCAATGAGAAGATAGAAAAGCAAGGATTTAAGCCAAATATTTCTTTGTCAGACGGTATTGAAGAATTAGTTAAAGGATATAATATTATCAAGCGAAATAATTACGCAAATATTTAAATTGAGAGAAGACATTATGAAAAAACAATTAAAGAAAAAAGCTGGGATATTCGAAAATATAGCCGGATATTGTAATCAATAGTATTTTTGATAGCACGATGGCTGCAGCAATTACTGAGATGTCGACGAAGAGGGAAAAGGCAAATGATGTTCGATTAGATAGACTTGTTTTGCCAACTTTGTACGGTGAAGGTGAAGATTTCTTTAGCGGTGTTTTAACTTTGCAGCGACAGGTGGTATGGCACACGTTGCACTTGAGGCAGCAGAGAAGTTTAGTAAAGATGGAATAACGTTGGCGTTATCGATGTCTACACTATTCCAATTAATGAAAAGAATTTTATTGAAGCTATTGGTGGTCTCAGAAATTAATTGCTCTTGAAGAACATTTTGTCTCTGGTGGTTTTTCATCGGCTGTTTGTGAGGTTCTGCAGGATAATGGCGTTATCATTCCTGTTAAGCGCATTGGTCTTTTGATGGATAAGGGGTATTGTTATGAATACGGTGGACGTGGTGTTATTCATTAGCATTACGGTATTGATGCCGATAGTGTTGCGCAAAAAAATAAACGAGTTTTTAAAATAAAGATAAAAGCTTAATGTCTCTTGATATTGTTTTAGTCAATCCAAGTATAAAGAAAGAAATGTTTGGCAAGCTCGGCGAGAGTCTTGCTGGTATTGAGCCGCCTTTATGGATTGGGCTTTTGGCCGCTGTTTTGCGTGAACGAGGGTTTTCTGTTAAGATTATTGATGCAGATGCTGAAGGCTTAGGCGCAAGAGAGACTGTTGATAAAATTATTGAATATAATCCAATAAGCATTGGCATTGGTGCTATTGGAGCTAATCCTTCTGCTAGTTCAACGCCGAAAATGATTGGCGTTCGTCATGTTTTATTTTTGCTCAAAGAAGAAAATATAACTTCCAAAACAATTCTTTACGGTATCCATCCATCTGCCCTTGCTGAGCAAACTCTCAGAGAGGAAGAGGCAGACTTTGTTTGTCGAGGAGAGGCATTTGATCCAGTATCTAAACTTTTAGAGGAGCTTAAATCCCAGAAAAAAGAAGTAGGTCTTGATATCAAAGGTTTGTGTTTTTTGAAAGATGGAAAGTTTGTTGATCAAGGCTGGGCGGAGGTTGTTGAAGATTTAGATAGTTTGCCTTTTGTTGCATGGGATTTACTGCCGATGGATAAATATCGTGCACATAATTGGCATTGTTTTGGAGATATCGAACATCGATCGTCGTATGCTATTATTTATTCGAGCTTAGGATGTCCGTTTCATTGTCATTATTGCAACATCCATGCCCTTTACAGTGGAAAGCCAGGGATTCGTTTTCGAAGCCCGAAGAGAGTTGTTGAAGAAATTGATTATTTAGTTGAGAATTATCAAGTAAGACACATGAAAATTTTAGATGAGCTTTTTGTTATCGACAAAGAGCGTATGTTTGAAATTTGCGATCTTTTAATTGAGCGAAATTATAATATAAATTTCTGGGTGTATGCACGTGTGGATACTGTTTCTGAGGAAATTTTAAGGAAGTTAAAAGCCGCAGGCGTTAATTGGCTTTGTTATGGGATTGAGGCAGGATCTGTTGATGTGCGACAAGGTGTTTCGAAAGGACGATTTGATCAAACTACCGCTAGGAAAGTTATGAAAATGACTCAGGATGCGGGTATCAATATTCTTGGTAATTTTATGTTTGGTCTTCCGGACGATACGCTAGAAACGATGCAAGAGACGTTTCAATTGGCTCAAGAAATTAATTGTGAATATGTTAATTTTTATACCACTATGGCTTATCCAGGGTCGCCTCTTTATAAAGATGCGGTCGAAGAAGGCCTGGCATTACCTGGCGGATGGATGGGATTTTCTCAATTTAGTCCTGAGACGCTTCCTTTGCCAACAAAGTATTGTACATCCGAACAAGTTTTAAGTTTTCGAGACAATGCGTTTAATGAATATTATAAGAATTCAAGATATTTAGATATGATTTCAGAAAAATTTGGACAAAAAATAGTAGATCATATCAATGAAATGCTTAAGCATAAATTAAAAAGAAATATTTTGTCCGCCAATTTAGATAAAAAATCTTAGGAGAGGCGGACAGATAATCCCGCGAAGCGGGATTTTACCGAATAATATCAAAAATTCATTAATAATCTATAGGAGTTAATTTATGATTATAAGTCGAACCCCTTTTCGCGTTTCTTTTTTTGGAGGAGGAACAGATTATCCTGCTTGGTTTAATGAAAACAAGGGTGCATCGCTTGGGACAACGATTGATAAGTATTGTTATATCACATGTCGTTATTTGCCACCTTTTTTCGATCATAAATCACGCATTATTTATTCTAAAGTGGAACATGTGCAGAATGTAAACGAGATTCATCATCCTGCTGTGCGCGAGGTTATTAAATTTTTAAATATTACTGATGGACTTGAAGTTCACCACGACGGAGATCTTCCTGCTCGAACAGGGTTGGGTTCTAGTTCGTCTTTTACGGTCGGACTTTTAAACGCATTATATGCTTTAAAAGGAAAAATGGTTAGCAAACAGCGTTTAGCCGAGGAAGCGATACATATTGAGAAGGAAATGTGTAAAGAAAATGTAGGGTGTCAGGATCAAGTTTTAGCTGCTTATGGTGGTTTTAATTATGTTGAGTTTGGTGGGCCTGCTCATTTGAAAACAACAAAGGTAACGATTTCAAAAAAGAAGTTAAAGTTTTTGCAAGATCGCTTGATGTTATTTTTTACTGGATTCTCAAGAACGGCGTCGGAGATTGCTAAGCATCAGATTGAGAATATTCCAAAGAAGAAAAAAGATTTAACTGAGATGTACGAAATGACAGCAACGGCACTTGATATTTTAGGTGGAGAAAATATATCAGAGTTTGGAAAACTTTTAGATGAGTCTTGGAAGATTAAAAGGCAGTTATCAGAAAAGATATCAACGCCTTATGTTGATGAGATTTATGAAAATGCTAAGAAAGCCGGAGCGCTTGGTGGAAAGCTTCTAGGAGCAGGGGGCGGTGGTTTTGTGTTGTTGTTTGCTGAGCCTGAGAAGCAAAAACAAATTAGAGCGGCACTAGATCCTTTGCTTGAGATTCCATTTATGTTCGAGACTCAAGGAAGTCAGATTATTTTTTATCAGCCTAATACTGGAAAAGTGGAGCAGTCTCTTGTGTAATTTATCAAAAATAGACGTTATTGTTTTAGCTGGTGGATTGGGTAAAAGACTTCGTTCTGAGACAGGAAGCACGCCAAAGGTTTTAGCTAATGTTAATGGTGTTCCTTTTCTTGATATTCTTCTTAAAAATCTTTCGGATCAAGGATTTAAGAAGATTGTTCTATGTACGGGCTATCAGTCCGAGGAGATTGAGTCTTACTATCAGGAAAATACCTTAGGTTTGACGATAGAGTTTTCTAAAGAAAAAGTTCCTCTTGGAACAGGAGGGGCTATCAAGAAGGCTCGATCATTTGTGCGAAGCGACAAATTTCTTGTTCTTAATGGTGATTGTTTTTGTACGGTTTCTTTTAAAGATTTCCTGAAATTTCATATTGAAAAGAATGCTTTTGCCTCGATGGTTTTAACGGAGACAGAAGATAAGAAAGATTTTGGATCTGTTATGATTGATAGTAATAATGCTATTAAGAGTTTCCAGGAAAAGAGCGAAAAATCTTTTTCGCCGTTTGTTAGCGCTGGCATTTATTTTTTTAACAAGGAAGTTTTTGATGTCATGCCAAGCCAAGAAGCTTTTTCGATTGAGCATGATTTTTTCCCAGATCTTGTTAATAAGCAATTCTTTGGTTTTGTCACAGACCAAGGTTTTTTAGATATCGGCACTCCTGATCGATATAAAGAAGCACAAGAAAAATTAAACAAAAATTAAGCTTATGCGCATTGGTATTAATTGTCGATCATTTCTTCGAAAACAATATACGGGCATTGGACGATACGCGTTTAATCTTGTTCAGTCTTTAGGTGATCTGGATAAGGACGATGAGTATTTTTTGTATGCAAAAAAAGGGCTGTTTGATTTTAAAAGAAATTTGCCGCGATTCCAAAGTAAGAATTTTCATCCTCGAATTGACTGGTTAAATCGTGGAGTTGATAAAACTTTAGGAAATATTGATATTTATCATTCACCAAGCCCTGATTTTCTTCCCTGTGATCAACCAAAGATCATTGTGTCTGTTCATGATTTAATTTATAAAACGTATCCACAAGGCCACACGCAACAAACGATTGATCAGACTGAGGAGCATTTTCAAGAAATTGTGAAAAAGGCAGCAAAGATTATTTGTTGTTCAGAAAATACGAGAAAAGATCTTCATAAATATTTTTCAGTTAATGAGCAAATGACGTGTGTTATTCATCAGGGCGTAGATAAGAGAAAATTTTATGTTATTTCGGACAATGAATCTCATAAGGCGGATGTTGTTTTACGAAAGAAAGGAATTCATAGACCATTTGTTCTTTTTATCGGGACTATTGAGCCCCGCAAGAATTTAAAGAATTTAATTTTTGCGGTGTCGATTTTGAAAAAGAAAAGAAGTTTTTCAGGGCAGCTTGTTATTGCTGGCATGAAGGGATGGATGAGTGAGGATTTGTCTGATTTTATAAAAGATGAGAATTTGCAGGATGATATTTGTATTTTGGGATATGTGAGTGATGAAGAATTGCGTATTTTATATAACAAGGCAGATGTTTTTTCATTTCCATCTTTTTATGAAGGATTTGGATTTCCTATTTTAGAAGCTTTTAATTGTGGCGCTGCTGTTGTTACGTCGAATACATCTTCTTGTGCTGAAGTTGCTTTGGATGCTGCTGTTCAAATTGATCCGTATGATCCGATTCAGATTTCTAATGGAATTGAACGTATTTTAGACGATGTCTTTTTTCGAGATGATCTTAAAAGAAAGGCCTTAAAAAGAGCGGAAGATTTCTCGTTTGAAAAGACAGCAAAACAAACACTAGATATTTATAGGGAAGTTTTTGAATCATGAAGATAAGCGGCTTTACTATTGTTCGCAATGCAATTAAGTTTAATTATCCTGTTTTGGAGTCGATTCAATCGATTTTGCCGATTTGTGATGAATTTATTGTTAACGTTGGAGATTCTGAAGATGAGACTTTAGCTCTTATTCAATCTATTGATGATCCAAAGATTAAAATTATTCAAAATACCTGGGACATGTCGCAAGGCAAAGAGGTGTTGTCGTTTCAAACAAATCTTGCGCTTGAAGAATGCATAGGAGATTGGGCATTTTATTTACAAACAGATGAGGTCATTCATGAAAATGATCTTGAGCGTATAAAAAAGGTAATGCAAAGGAATTTAAACAAAGAGGTTGATGCTTTAAGGTTTAAATGGCTGCATTTTTTTGGAAGTTATTTTCGTTATAGAATTGATCGAGGATGGTATCAGAAGCAAAACAGGATTGTTCGAAACAATGGACAGGTAGAATCGTGTGGAGATGCTTACGGTTTTCAGCGGAAAGACGGAGCTGTTTTAAGATGGGCGCATACAAGTGTTTTTTTATATCATTATGGGTGGGTGCATCCCCAAGAAGTAATGGCGCAAAGACGGAAAAATGCTAATGATATTGGTTTTATTGAGTTAACGGAGAAAGATAAAGAAGAAAAATATCAGTTTGGAGATTTAAATCGTTTTCCGCCTTATTTTGGATCGCATCCTAAGGCTATGAAGAAAAAAGTAAAGAGTCATATTTTAAGTTGTGAGGATTTAAAAGATGTTGCCAGGCGATTTTGGTGGCATCCAGCGAGAATTTTGAAGCTTCGTTACAAGACGTATAAACGTATTAAAGAAAAAATTGTTTAGATAATGAAAAGCCCTCAAATGTATAAGAAGATTTTAATCATTAATATTTTTGGCATAGGAGATGTCCTTTTTACAACTCCGATAATAGCAAATATTAAAAAATATATGCCAGATGCTGTGATTGGGTATGTGTGCAATAAACGTACAGCTGATGTTTTAAAGAATAATTCAAAGATTGACAAAGTTTTTATTTACGAAAAAGATGATTTTCGTGATCTTTTTAAGAATTCGAAAAAAGAGTATTTAAGGAAATTTTTTGGGCTTTTGAGTGAAATTAAGAAAGAAGATTTTGATTTGGTGATTGACGTTTCGCTGAATAAATATAGTTCTTTTCTATTGTGGTTAGCAGGCATTAAAGAGAGAATAGGTTTTAATTATAAAAATCGTAGTCCTTTTTTAACTAAGAAAATAAAATTAGTTGGGTATGAAAATAAGCATGTGGTTGAGTATTATTTAGATCTTTTGGATATAATTGGTATTCCTTCTACTGAAAAGAATTTAGAATTTTATGTTTCACAACACGATGCGCAATGGGCAGATCAATATTTAAAAGATAATGGTATTTCTGATACTGATAAGATTATTGCAATTGTTCCAGGCGGAGGGGCTAGCTGGGGAAAAGATGCTCAATATAAAAGATGGCCTGTTGAAAACTATGTGAAATTAGCTGATAAAATAGTTGAAAAAACTCACTATAAAATTATACTGTTAGGTGGACCTTCCGAGGAAGAGCTTTGTCAGTCTATGGCTCAGACAATGAAACATCGACCTCTTAATATTTGTGGCAAGACATCTTTGGGTCAGCTTGCGGCTTTTTTAAAAAGAAGTCGGCTTGCCATTGTTAATGATGGAGGACCTTTGCATGTGGCAGTTGGATTAAATGTTAAGACAGTCTCTATTTTCGGTCCAGTAGATGAAATAGTTTATGGGCCTTATCCAAAAGGAAGCCATATTGTAGTATCAAAAGAGATTGTGTGTCGACCGTGCTATCGAAGATTTCGAGTGTCGCGTTGTGCGCATTATTATTGTTTAAAAACGCTTAGCGTCGATGACGTCTTAGCAAAAATAAGGTTCATTTTTGATTGCTAGGTCGCAACCAAAATTGAATTAATTCGCGCAGGCTGACTTGACGTTCTCCGCCAAGAATCTTGGCGGATCCTTAAGTCAGGCGCTTATTAAAGGAGTGACGAGAAGATGAGTATTCCATTTGTTGATTTTCGGCCTCAATATGATGAAGTGAAAAGTGAGGTTGATGCGGGTGTTAAAAAAGTTTTTGAGACTGGAAATTTTATTCTGGGACAAGAAGAAAAAGATTTTGAAGTCAGTTTTGCAAAGTATTGTGATGCACAATATGGCATAGGGGTTAATTCTGGAACAGATGCATTGCACTTGGCTTTACGTGCGCTTGATATTGGTCCAGGAGACGAGGTTATTGTACCAACATTTACGTTTATTGCTTCTGCGTTAGCTATTTCTTATACAGGAGCAACGCCTGTCTTTGCAGATATTGAAGAAGGCACGTATGCGATTGACACAAAAACTTTAGAGTCACGTATTACTGAAAAGACAAAAGCTATTATGCCAGTTCATTTGTATGGACAGCCAGCGAATTTAAATGAAGTTTTAGCAGTCGCTAAAAAGCATAATTTAAAGATTGTCGAAGACTGTGCACAGGCGCACGGAGCACTTTATGAGAATAAAAAAGTTGGTTCATTTGGGGATATCGGATGTTTTAGTTTTTATCCGACAAAAGGGCTTGGTGCTTTTGGTGATGGAGGGTTTATTTCAACCAATGATAAAGATCTTTATGATAAGGTTTTGATGCTTAGGGACTATGGAAGAAAAGGTCGCTATGAACATATCATTAAAGGATACAATTCTCGACTTGATACAGTTCAGGCGGTTGTTTTAGAGGCGAAGTTAAAACATTTCGACAAATGGAATAAAATGCGTAATGAAGCAGCTGCATATTATGATACTTTTTTGAGTCAAATTGATGGCGTGCAAGCTCCTGTTATTCGAGAAAATAGAACGCATACATTTCAAACATTTGCTATTCGAGTAAGAAATAGAGATGTGGTATGTGAGCAAATGCAAAAGAAGGGAATAGGGGTTTTAATTCATTATCCAATTCCAATTCATCTTCAAGAGGCGTATAGTGAGCTTAAGTATAAAAAAGGTGATTTACCAGCATCAGAGAAGATTGCAGACGAGATTTTATCTTTACCGATGTTTCCGCATATTAAAAAAGAGCAAATTGATTTAGTTTGTGCAACGCTAAAGGAGTTATTAGCAAATGGATAAAACATTGGTCAGTGTCGTTGTTATTACAAAGAATGAAGAAAATAATATTGCTGAATGTCTTTTAAGTGTTCATGGTTGGGCTGATGAGATTATTGTTGTGGATGATGAAAGCACAGATCGAACAGTAGAGCTTTCAGAAAAATATGCTGATAAAGTATTTCATCGAAGAATGGATAATGAAGGGACTCATCGGAATTGGGCATATGCACAGGCTAAAAATGAATGGGTTTTAAGTCTTGATTCTGATGAGCGCATAACTCCTGAACTTAGAGATGAAATTTCTCAAGTATTAAAAGAAAACAAAATATATCATGCGTTTACGATTCCAAGGCGTAATTATTTGGGAGATTATTGGGTAAAATTTGGTGGCCAATATCCTGCTGCACAGCTAAGGCTTTTCTTAAAAGATCACTTTAAGTATGAAGAAGTGGAAGTGCATCCACGCGTTTTCTTAGATGGAGAAACGGGTTATTTGACAAAGAATATGATTCATTATAGTTATCGAGATTTTTCACATTTTTTAGCAAAGCTTAATGGACAGACAACACTTGAGGCAAAGAAGTGGGTGCAGACAGGCAGACAAATGTCTTTTGGACGAGCGGTATGGCGAACAATGGATCGATTCCCTCGAAGCTATATTCGGAAAAAAGCATATAAAGATGGTTTTATCGGATTTATGGTATCGTTCTTTGCTTCGCTTTATCAAATTATAAGTTATGCAAAATATTGGGAAATGAAACAAAGGATAAAGGAAAAATGAAAATTGTTTTTTTTGACAGAGATGGGGTTATTAATGAGTTTCCGGGTTTCGGGAATTATGTAACGAAAGTAAAGAACTTTCATTTTATTAAAGGATCAATTGATACGATTGTTGATTTAACAAACAGAGGATATCATATTTTTGTTGTGTCGAATCAGGCGGGAGTTGCTAAGGGGATTTATTCAGCAAAAAAACTTAAGCAGATTAATGATTATATGATGCGACATGTTAAAAAAGCAGGAGGACGGATCAAAAAAGTTTTTTATTGTATGCACCGCTCTGATGCTGGATGTGATTGTCGAAAACCAAATACGGGTTCGATCGAGCGTGCGCTTAAAATTATTAATAAAAAGTCAAAAGATGCAAAATATGCCTATTTTGTTGGTGATGATAAAACAGATATTGAAGCAGGCCATAACGCAGGATGTAAAACCATTTTAGTGTTATCTGGAAAGAATCGTCGAAAAGATGCAAAAAATTGGGTTGTTCAGCCTGATTTTATTGCAAAGACTCTTTCAGATGCAAGAAAGATTATTATTGATGAAAATTCTCGTTATTCATGCCTCGGCAGGGGCAGGGCATCAAAAAGCTGCTGAAGCTATTTATAATAGCATTAAAAAACATACCGATTTTGATGCGCAATGCGTTGATGCCTTAGATTATACAAATCCTTTCTACAAGAAACTTTACCGAAAAACATATGCTCTTTTAATTAGTAAATGTCCGCAAGCGTGGGGATTTTTCTTTTGGTTTGCGGATATTCGTTTCTTATTAAGAAGCGTGCAGTGGACGCGACGCTTATTTAATACAATTAATGCGCAAAAATTGCATAAATTTTTAAAGAAAGAGAATTTTGATTATATTATTTCGACACATTTTTTTCCAAACGAAGTTGCTGGATTCTTAAAATGTAGAGAAGAGATTAAATCGAAAATAATTTGTGGTGTTACGGATTATGATGCACATAGCATTTGGATTTCTAAAGGCGTTGATCGTTATTGTGTTGCTTGCGAACATACAAAAAAGACGTTGACGTCTTTAGGCGTTTTAGACCAAAAAATTTCGATTACGGGCATTCCAACGGATGAGAAATTTTCACAAAGTCAAGATCGAGAAGCTCTTTGCGATAAGTTAGGGCTTAAAAAAAATATTTTTACCATTTTGATTGCGACAGGATCTTTTGGGATTGGACCGATCGAAGAGATCATCGCATCATTGTCTGGATTTCAACGAGTTGTTATTTGTGGACATAATAAGAATTTATTTAATCGGCTATCAAAGAATAAAGATGGTCTTACGAAGGTATGTGGTTTTATTGATAATATGCAGGAGTTTATGGCGGTTTCCGACGCTATGGTTACAAAGCCAGGCGGTCTTTCAATTTCAGAGGCATTGGTTTCAGGTCTTGTGCTTATCTTTTTTAGTGCTATTCCTGGACAAGAAACAAATAATATTAAAGTTTTAAAAGAATATGGCATCGGGGTAAGTGGCGTGACGATTTTAGAGATGGCAGAAGAAATTAAAACTTTAAACGCATCCAAAGAATATCGAGATTTAGCGGCAGAGAACATAAAGAAATTAGTTCGTCCGTCTGCAGCTCGTGATATCGTTAAGTTAATCGTATAATCTAATCATTAAAGAATATGAATAAACAAATTGCTCAGGTTGTTGTTGGCCTTCCTGTTGATAGGTCTTTTGACTATAAGATTGATTCGCCATTTTTAGGGAATGTGAGTGTTGGTCAGCGTGTTATTGTTCCATTTCAGGCTAAGAAGATGATGGGGTTTGTTGTTGGCTTGAAAGATACAAGTCCTTTTGCGAAATTAAAATCGATCATCAATGTTTTAGATGCCGAGCCAGTTATATCTTCAACGCTTCTTGAATTGGCAGAAGAATTCTCAAAATATTATTGCTGTTCTTTCGGAGAGGCTGTTGAAACATTTTTGCCGAGAAATTTAAAGAAAACCAAGAAGCCCGTTGAAATTTCTGTTTTAGAAAAAGAAATGGTGAATGCAGGGAAGTCTAGTTTTCTTTTGATTTGCGGGCAACCTCTTGATAAAAGTTGGCAAAAGATTTTGAATGAAGTTAAGAATACCGTCGATAAGAATCAAGGCGTTATTATTCTGGTACCTGAGAATTCAAGAATTAAATCTGTTGTCAGTCAAATAAAAGCACACGTAAAGAATGAAGTTGTTGTGCTAGATAAGAAGCTTAAAGGAACCGATGAGCTTAAAAGCTGGATAAGGCTTAAGAAGGCAGAGGCTTCGATTGTTGTTGGTACGCGTTCGTGTATTTTTGCTCCGATTTATAATTTAGGATTAATTGTTATTTTGGAAGAAGATAATTTTTCTTACAAGCAAGATCAGTCGCCGTTTTATCATGCTCGCGATGTCGCGCTTATGCGTTCGAAGATTGAAAAGTGTTCTTTAATCGCTTTTGCTGAGGTTCCGTCGGTGGAAATGTTTTTCTTGGCAGAATCGAAAAAAGAAGATCTTTTGAATTTGTATCCTAAAACGAATTTATCTGTTCAAGTTGTTGATATTTCAAACTATAGGCCTAAAAAGAATTCTTTGGTATCTATTCCTCTCTATTACGCCATTGAAAAGACGTTGAACGAAAGAGGCAAGATATTGCTTTTAATGAACAAAAAAGGGTTTAGTAGCTATGGGGTTTGCGCAAAGTGTCAGCATGTTTTAAAATGTCCTCGCTGTGATGTTCATTTAACATATCTTTTTCATTCAAAGCAAGTTGTTTGTAGGCATTGTCATTATAGTGCGAATCGTCCAGAGATTTGCCCGAGTTGCAATAGTGGATATGTTAATTTTTCAGGTCAGGGCATTGAAAAGCTTGAGAGTGAAGTTGCTCGTATTTTTCCAATGGCACGTGTTAGTTGCTATGACAGCGATACAAAGAAATTTAATAGAAATTCTAATGTCTTGGTAGCGACACAGGCAGTCTTGAATCTAGAGGCAAAGCCTTCATTTGATTTAACGGCTGTTGTGCAAATTGATAGCGAGCTTAATCGTTTAGACTATAGAGCTGCGCATAAAACTTTTTCTTTATTGCTTCATCTTAAGAATTTGACAAAGAAACAAATGATTATTCAGACGAGGTTATCGGATAATTATTGTATTCAAAGACTTGCTAAAGATGATTTCTTAGGATTTTATGAAGATGAATTGGAGCTAAGAAAAGAAATAGAATGTCCTCCGTTTGTTCATATGGCAGAGGTCCTTGTTCGGTCGCTTAAGCAGGAAGATGCGTTGGCGCAGGCAGATTGTTTGTATCAAAGTTTTTTGGATCAGAATATTAAAGATATTGAGATTTTAGAGCCGCAGCCTCATATGATTGCTCGGTTGCGTGACCAATATCGATTTGCTATATTGATAAAAGGAAAAAATGTTGAAAAGATTGTAAAGGTTATCCGACAAAGTTTTAAAGATATAAAAAGAAAATCGAGTACGATTATAACGGTTAATATTGACCCTTAAAAGGTGTTTAAGAAAATGAAAATAGTTTTTTTTGGAAGTGATGATTTTGCATCTAAGAATTTAGAAAGCCTTGTTTCTTCTGGGCATGAGGTTTTAGCTTGCGTAACTCAGCCGGATAGACCAAAGGGAAGAGATTTAAAGATTGCTTTACCTCTGCCAAAGATTGTATCTGGAAAGTATGGCATCGATGTTTTGCAGCCTAAAGATTTGAAGGATGCAGGATTTTTAGAAAATCTTAAAAGTTATGATGCGGATCTTTTTGTCGTTATCGCATATGGACGTATTTTGACAAAGGAAATTCTCGATATTCCAAAGATGTTTTCAATCAATGTACACGGGTCGCTACTTCCAAAATATAGAGGAGCAGCACCGATTAATTGGGTGATTATAAATGGTGATGAAAAGACCGGTATTACGATTGCTAAAATTGATCAAAAGCTTGATTCGGGAGATATTCTAAAGCAAAAAGAACTGGAAATTAAAAAAGATGATACGTCAGCAACTTTACGTGCGCGCATGATTGATGAAAGTATTGATTTTCTTTTAAATTGTTTGAGTGATATTAAGAATAATAATATTTCTTTTCAGAAACAAGATAGTTCTAAGGTGAGCATTGCTCCCAAGCTTACAAAAGATTTAGGATGTATTGATTGGAATAAATCTGCATTTAAAATTCATAATCTTATTCGCGGGCTAAGGCCCTGGCCAAGCGCTTATACAAAATATAATGGAAAACTTTTAAAGATTTTAGAAGCTGAAGTTTTAGATCAGGATTCCACTGCTCCTGGCGAGATCTTGGATGTCTCAAAGCAAGGTTTTGTTGTAGGAACACAAGACAAAGTCCTTCTTGTTAAGCGAGTCCATCTTGAATCTTCTAAGCCAATGGATGCGGCTAGTTTTGTCGCAGGTCATAAGATCGAATCTGGCACCATTCTTGGGTAGCTTCAAGCAAGCGCTTTCCCAAATCCCCCAAAATACCCTTTAATCCTTATATATATAGACTATACTTTTATAGTTAGGGTAGAGTTTTATATATAAAAGTACACGTAAGAAGGGTATACATGTTTCACTATTATCGTAAAAGTAATTTTACTATAAAGGTTATTGCTTTAGCCATAATCCTTGTGTTTGCGTCTAGCAGTTTATACCCATCTTATGCCTTGGCCCAGTCAGTGTCAGGACTGCCTATGCCAGGAACTATGGTGTCTTTAAGCCCGGTATTCACGCCTACCATTCTTCGTGGATTAAGAGTCTATCCTGACAATTCTCTTAAATTCGACTTTATCGTCGATTCTGGTGATACCGGGCTTAAAGGC
>JAVCCC010000005.1 GCA_030765785.1 Candidatus Aceula lacicola
AAAATAGCTTATTCATTAACATGATCACATTCAGTTTTATCCAATCCATATCCCTTGCCAGAACGAGGCTCACAAGGTTTATCGTCACTTTGAAGACTGCCTTCTATAAATCCTTTAATCGCTTGATCAATAGAAAGATCCATTCCTAAAATTGGAATTATTTTCTTTTCTTCAAAAAGTATCCTAGCTCTTTCTCCCATGCCGCCCGCAATAATATAATTAGCTCCCTTTTGCCCTAAAAATTCTGGCAAAAATCCTGGATGATGACCAGGATTTGCAACCGTCTCCTGGTTGACAACTTTATTATCTTCAATATTTACCAAGGTAAAACTCGGACAACGTCCAAAATGCAAAGATACACGATCTCCATCTGTTGATATAGCAATTTTCAATATAACCTCCTTAAAAATCTTTATTAATTTATTTTTGATCGCTTGAACTTTGAATCTGTTTTTTTACAAAATCAAGTTCTTGCTCTAATATTTTTGCTTGCTGTTTTAAGGCATCTGCGCTCAGCGCAGGAGCATTTCCTTGAGCGCCTTGAGCTTGCCAAGCAAAACCTTGACCCATTCCGAGCCCTCGGCCACGCCCTAATCCCCTGCCCATTCCAAGCCCTCGGCCACGCCCTAATCCCCTGCCAAGACCAACATTTGGCGGCTGACCAGCTTGTGCATTGCTCGGATTTTCAACAACGCAATTTCCCATTCCCCATCCTGTCATGGGACCTGTTCCTTGAGGCCCTGTTCCATTTCTTGCTGGCATAACAATACCCTCCCTTTTATGATGTTTGACAACTTTTGCAAAAACCATGAAAATGAATCACATGATCTTGAATTTCAAACTTATATTTCTTGCTTAACCCTTTTTCAATCTTCTGTAAAAATTCTTCTTCTTCCTTCATAAAATCCGCATAATCAATGACCTTGTTACATTTCCGGCAAACCAAATGATGATGATGATCCTTTTCTCCATCCCTTGAAAACTCATAACTGGCCTTGCCATTACCGAAGTGAAGCTTGGCTACAGCTCCCATTTCAACTAAAAGCTCTAAATTACGATAGACCGTTGTTAGTCCAATATTCGAATATATCTTGTGCACTGATAAAAAAATATCTTCTGCGCTTAAATGTTCTTTAGATTTTGCAAGGACATCCAAAATAAGTTCTCTTGGCTTTGTAAGCCGATATCCTCCGCCTTGAAAACGTCCTCGCCAACATTGCGCTCTTGATCCTCTCATACAACATTCTCCTTTATGACAATGATTATCATTATCAAATATAGAACAAAAAAGACTCTTTGTCAAATAAATAAATTAAAATAAACTTTTAAAATGAATAAAACTCGGGTGAGAACACTAATCATCCTGCCTTATCCCGGCAGATGACAAAAACATTCAACAAAAAATATTTGCACAACAGGCCAAGCGCTATGCTCTAAATAACGCTAATCGTGCCCATCACATCAAAATTTTCAGATAAACATTTCGAACAAATCAAAACAACACTTTCTTGAAGCGCTACCTGGCATTTATCACATACCCCAATGTGAACATTCGACAAATGATCAGTTACTTTTTTTAAAATACCGCTATACTGCCTCTGGCCACATTCTGGACAACAAAACTCTACTTTCAACAGAAGATCATTATTCTTTGATCGAAAATAACTACTACATTCTTTGCATCTATAAATAACTTGTTCTTTCATGCGAATCCTGATGTTGATAATAATACTTCTTCACTCTCTGAATAAACCAAAATCCTTAATAGCCGCTTTTTCATTCCTATAAATTTTAACAATTGATCCTAATTGCAAAATGTCTATATATCTTCTCAGCAATGAAGTCGCATTTATAATCGCTAGCTTCCTCTTCGCTTCTTTGAGTTCAAATAAAATAGCAACAAGAGAGGCAAGCGTTGCGCTATCAATATTATCAACATCACAAAAATCAATAATAATATGCTTGTTAATCATTTTCTTGTTATTCCGAGGAGGATCAGGAAAAGCTGGAATAGTCAACATGTCGACCGAACCAATCATTCTAAAAATAATATAATCATCTTTTATGACAATTTCCTTTATGTGAGGTATTTTTCGCGAAAGATAATCTTTCATAAAATTCTCCTTAAAAATTTATTCTTCTTACGTTTGTTCTTGATCCAAACATTTTCTTGGTCGAGCAACATACCAAAATAAAATTGGTATCAAAATAAAAGTAAAAAATATCGACGCTAACATTCCGCCAATAACAACCGTCCCCATGGACGTTTTTAGTGCAACTAAAGCTCCTAACTGTGGGACAAGTCCAAGAATAATTGCGATAGATGTCATCAATATTGACCGGAACTTCTCAGAGGCTCCAAGCCAAATAGCTTGCTTGATGGGAACTCCTTCCTTAATTTTGACAATCGCATGATCCAGCAAAAGAATAGAATTGTTCACAACAAGCCCTACAATCATAACGAGCCCTAACATTGAAGCAAGATTAATTGATTCTCCAAGAAAAAATAACATCAAAAAAGCGCCAACAAAAGATGTTGCAATTGATGTGATGATAACGAGCGGATAGCTAAATGAATTCATAATCGCGCACAGCAACATATATGTTAAAATAACGGCAATACAAAATGCCTTCATTGTTTCACGCTGCGACTCTTCTTGATATTCTGAAGATCCAACATATCGATATCCATATCCTTTATCAAATTTTATTTCACGGTCAAACACCTTGTCAAGTTGCTCCATAACAAATCCCGTTGAAGACTTTGCCAAATAACCTTCAAGGCGTATCACTCGCCTCTTTTCTCTATGCCGAATCATCGGGGTCGCCCTAGATTTCGATAAGCTTCCAAAATGCGTTATCGGAAATAGCCCTTTTTTTGTAATAATATTTATTTGATTTAAATCTTCAAAATTTTCAATATATTTTTCATCTAAAACAACGTTGATATCATATTCCTCACCATTTTCTTTGTAGACATTTGAATCGTCTCCATAGATCGAACTTCTCAAGACAACGCCAAGACCAACATTAACCAAATCATAAGTCTTAACCATTTCTTGATTTGGAACAAACCTCACTTCATTTCTTGGGACCTTATAAGAAGAAACAACAGATCGAAAATAACCACTTTTTTCCATTATTTTTTTTGCCTGCTTCGAAAGCTCAATCATTTTATTGTAATCAACTCCATACAAGTTGATAGAGATGTCTCCTTCATCCGTTGGACCCCGCCTTTGCCTTCTAAAATTAATGTCAGCATCTGTAATGTCGGAAACCAAAGGAATCAGCGTATTGACAATCTCGATATCCGACCTTTTTCGCTTATCAGATGAAACTAAATCAACTGTAATTGATGCATTCTCAACTCCGTTGTCGCCGACAAACGTCAAATAAGATTTCATTTCAGGGACACTTTTGACGATCCGTTCTATCTCTTTTGCGACATCAAGCGTTTTTTCAACCGTCGTTCCCTGAGGCAAAACAATATTAATCTTAAACTTATCTTCATCAGAAGGAGGATAAAAATCATTGCCTACAAAAGGAAGAATGAACTTTATTGAAAGAAATATCACTAAAACAACCAAAAGCGTTGATTTAGGAAATCTGAACATAAAATCAAATATCTTTTTATATTCACTTTTCAATAACACAACGCCCTTGTTCGTCAGATTCGACAAAGCAACGAAAGGATTAAAAATCTTTAATTTTGATGCCTGATCTTTCCTTTGTTCTTTCCCTTTCTTTAACATCAAAGCACACAACATCGGCGTTAAGCTAAAAGAGGCTATAAGCGAAAAAATCGTTGCAAACACAACCGTTAATCCAAAAGACAACATAAACTGACCAACAAGCCCTTGCATAAAAGCAATCGGCGTAAAAACAACCAAATTTGTCCCTGCAGACGCAAGAACCGCACTCGCGACCTCTTTTGTCCCATTAATCGCAGCCTCTTGAGACTCTTCTCCTGCATCGACATGGACTAAGACATTCTCAATGATAACAATAGCGTTCGCAATAAGCGTTCCTAAAGAAGTGGCAATGGCCAAAAGTGTCATCGAATTAAGAGTGAGCTGTGAAATGTCCATCAAGAACAAAGTCGACACAATAGATGCTGGAATAATAATCGTTGAAATAAATGTCACTTTAATTCTTCCGGTAAAAAGATATAAAATAATAATTGTCAGAATAATACCTAAAAGAATATTCCATTGCGTAGATCTATTTTCTTTTAAAATAAAATCTGTCGTATCAGAAGCGATTTCTAAATCTACTCCAGCAGGAAGCATGTCCCGAAAATCGTCAAGTTGTCTTCGCACTTCTTTTGAAATATTGATTGCGTTTCCGTCAGAAACTTTTTCTAAGGACAAGCCTACTGCATCGCGCCCATTAAATCGCGCGATTGTCTCTATTTCTTTAAATCCGTCCTCAACGGTAGCAATTTCATTGAGCGGAAAACTAAAACCATCACGCGATGTCAGCATCATAGCGCTTATTTCTTCAACATCTTCAAACTCTCCGACAAAGCGAACGCTTAAAGAATTTTCTCCTTTTTCAAGAAGCCCTCCTGGAATATTCTTATTCCTTGTTTTAATCTCTCGAATGACATCAAAAATTGTAATATAATATTTCTTCATTAACGCTGGGTCTAAAACAACATTAACCTGTCTTTTCTTTCCTCCATATATATCCACATTGGCAACACCGTCAATATTTGAAAAATGATCTTTAAGCGTTTTATCTGCGTACTCGTATAAATCGCGTCCATCGAGAACATCGCTCGTTAAAACTAAATCCAAAACAGGCTCGATTAAAGGGTCAAATTTCTCAATAACTGGAGCTTCAGCGTCACCGGGCAAATCGTTTAAAATCGCCTCAACCTTATCTTTTACCTCTATTGATTTAACGTTAACGTCCGCGCTCATCTTAAATTCAACAAAAATAAATGAAAAACTATCATAAGAATAACTTCGAAGTTTTTTAATCTGAGAAAGCTCACTAACAGCATCTTCAATTTTATCGGTAACAAGAGTTTCCACTTCTAGAGGTGTCGCTCCCGGATAGACAACCGACACCGTAACAATTGGAAAATCTATTTCAGGGTCTTTTTCGACATTCAGATTAAAATACGAAACAATCCCTAAAACAACAAAAAATAAAACAAACATAATTGTTGTAACAGGTCTTTTTACAAAGAATTCAATCATATTCTCTCCTATTAAAAATCATTAATAATTTTTATCTTACTTTCATCGTCAAGCATTGTGTGTCCGTAAATAACAATTAGATCTCCAAGGTCAAGCCCTTCATCAACTACACATTCATCCAAAAAACACTCCTTAATATTTACTTCGACCTTCTTTGCCTGACCATCAACTACTTTCCAAACAAAATTCTTCCCCTGATAGAATTCAACAATATTACCAGGGACAACAATGCTCTGTTTTACAGCGCCGACACGCGCATGACACACATTTCTTTTACTCGTAAAAAATTTATCGTTGCTGATAATTTCTACGCAATAAAGCCCCGTATCAAGATCTTCTTCCTTGGATAAAGAAGAAATTGTTCCAAGAATTTTCTTGTTTTCTTTATCAAGATACACGCTTTGTCCGACTGACAACTTCTCTACAACATTTCGGCCAACATAACTTTTAAAAATTCCATCTTCATCAAACACGACCGTCAATTTTGTATACACATCAACATCTTTTAAAGAAACCTTACTGACAGCAACA
This sequence comes from Candidatus Aceula lacicola, assembly GCA_030765785.1. Taxonomy (GTDB): domain Bacteria; phylum Omnitrophota; class Gorgyraeia; order Zapsychrales; family Aceulaceae; genus Aceula; species Aceula lacicola. The sequence continues at coordinate 5,739 of JAVCCC010000005.1, forward strand.
GGTTTGCCACCTATCTTCCAATCGTTTATAATGCTTATCGTATCGACATCTAATTCTTTTCTAATCTCTCCCTGTCTTAAAATAATAAGCGAAACAAACAAGGCTAAAAAAAACAAATAACATGAAATCCTGATAATATTTTCTTTTTTCATCGCTCTTCCTCCGACGCCGAAAGTCGTTCAACCAAAGCCATAGTTTTCTTTAAATTAAATAAGGTCACTTCTTTGTTTAGCATCATCCTTGTCAATAAAAGTTCCGCATCATTAATTTCCGTCAACGTAATTTTTCCCGACATTAACAAATCTTGATGCATCGAGAACGAATCACGTGCAAGTTTAACGGATTCAACATCTGCTTCTAACGTTTCTACATATTGATAATATTCAGAAATAGCTGTGCTTAAGGCAAGCCTCAAATCTTTTTTTGTTTTCTTCAATGCCAGCTCCGTGCTTCTCACATCAGCTCTCGCCTGGCTAAGACGCTCCTTTGTTTCTCCTCCATCAAAGATAGGAAAAGAAACAGAAATCCCCGCAACTCCATAGTCATCAAAATGATTACCAATATGTTCCTCTTTAGATGCTCCTGCGCTAGTCCAGGCTCCAAAAAGCGATACCACAGGCATAAACTCTGCTCGCTTGATTCTGACAATGTCCTCAGTCATTCTCACTCGCTCTTCTAATGCCTTGATCAATGGTTCATTGTTTTCGAAAGATTCAAAATATATTCCACTCTCTATAAGCTCGTAACAATTACCTAAAGTATCAGTTAAGCTGATTGCAACATTCTCATCAATGCCAATCATGTTCTTTAAAGACTTTATGGTAGAGTCATGCGCGATCTTTGCATTATTCACCATTGGCTTTCGAGATGAAATATCAGCAGACATTTTAATATTGTCTTTCTTTGAAATACGCCCCAATGACGAAGCGTTTTTCAGCATTTCTTTACTTTTTTCAGAATTCTTCAAAGATTCTTCAAGAATCACTAAAGATCTCTGGGCAAGGATCGCAGCATAATAGCTTACTTTGGCACTAAAAATAATATCTAAAACAATCCGATTTTTGTCCAGCCTACTTATATTTACCCCTCTTTTTTCTGCTTTAATTGCGTTTGAAACGCGTCCAAATGAATGCAATAGCTGAGTTAGCCTGATGCCAGCTTCGCCCTGATAATCATCTATTAGAAGGAGAGGATTGTTTGGATACTCAAAATTATTGCGCCAAGTGATCGTGCTGCCGACATGAGGGTATCGATCTGCTTTCGCTTCTTTGCACTTTGATTGACTTTTTACAATCTCATTCTTTTTTATTTTATAATCTTCACTGGACTCCAAAGACATTTTAATCACTTTTTCTATGTCTAAAAAAAGTTCTTCTTCTGCTAAAACATTCATCGGAGTTAAAAATATTACTACGATCAATATGATCAAAAAAAAATTTTTATCTATTTCCCTGCTACTCATAGTCCATCCCTTTATTAAATTCATTGGAAAACTAACTGTTTATAAAACAAATTTTAATATTACGCTTTTTGAATAATTATCGCTGAAAGACCATGCAGCCTTTTGAAAGGCTAAGGATGCTTTGGGAAGAATTGGGGGAAAAAAGAATATTAGCTATGGATGTTGTTGCAAGTGTCACTTGTTTGCCAGCCCCTTCCATAGCAAAAATAGCTGTTTTTTATATTGATTCTCAACGGATATGACCTTGCTCGATCTTAAAGCAAGGGGAACTCCAATAAAAATTGCCTTGAGAGACACTACCGCGCTCTGGATATCTGTTCTTTTTGGTAGCTGTCCAACTTTAATCGCAGCCTTTATCTTTTTTTCAAAGAAAGTATCAATTTTTACTAAAGAAACATTTTCTATATCCTTAATATCTGGATACGCATAAAATCTTTCAAGAGGCGTAACATCGATGACCCCCGGCTCGATATGTTCCTTCGTAAAAACTGCTGCAACTTCATTAATTAAATAAGAATTGCTGCAATTTCTTGCTACAAGCTTAAAAATAAATTCAATCATCCGTAATGGATATTTATTTTTTTCTTTCTTTTCTACCTCATGAAAGAAATAAAGGTTCAACAAATTAATGGCAAAACAAATTAAATCAACTTTTTTCGGAAAATAATTATAAAAAGTTGCTTCTGAAATCTCAACCGTATCGCAAACATTCTTAATTGAAATATCATCAAGCCTGGAAACTTTTAGCCTCTCAATAAATTCATTGACCAGCATTATTTTTGTTTTTGCGTATTTCCGCTCTCTAAGAGTAAACTTGGTGACATCTAATTTCATTGATCCCCCTTGGTCATTTTCTATATTTATAGGGTGTACTCTATTATTAGAGTACACTATTTATTCATACTTGTCAAGGGGCCAAGAAAAAATAGTACTTTTAAAAAGAATAGAAATCTTCAAAACAAAGACCTTTATTTCTTTCTAAAAATATCTATATCCAAAAGAATCTACTAGTCTTTAATCATCTTCTCTGTTGTTCCGATAGGAGTCTTGTATCGATAAACAACATAATAACTTGAGATAATAAAGGTGAGGATGGTGACAAGCTGGATAAACTGCGAGGCCTCAACGCTGATATGATTAATGCTCACAGCTAGAAGTGCAATCAGCAAAGAAAATTCACTCAACTGTCCTAAGCGAACGCCAGCTTCCTTTGCAAACGGCTTTTCTTCGCCGGACAAAACAAACATTTTCTTAAACAGCCATGGTTTTATAATAATAAACATAACAGCCAAAATAAGCGCTGGAACAAAGATTCCCTTCATCACAAACAAATTGAATTCTGCGCCAAGAGCGAAGAAAAATAAAACAAGAAAGAAATCGCGCAAAGGCTTAAGCGCCTCTGAGATAAATCGTGCAATCGGATGCTGAGCAAGAGCTACCCCTGCAAAAAATGCACCCGTTTCATAAAAAAGTCCCATTTGGTTGGATATGCTGGCAACGCCAAAACACCATGCGAGGCTTAAAATAAAAATCGCTTCATGCAAACGCTCAACACGTGCAAGTATTCTTCTTAAAATAAATCGTTCAAATAAAAGCGCACCAACAATCAAAAATATTAGTTTAACTAAAAGCCATCCTACACTTAAGATCGTAAGGCCTCCAACATGCATACCACGCAAAAATGCAAGCGCCCCGACAGCGATAAGGTCTTCAACAATTAAGACACTAATACACACCGCCCCCATTCTTTCTTGATGCAATCGTGTGGTGGGAAGAAGTTTAACCGTTAAGATCGTGCTTGAAAACATCAACGCCACACCAATCCAAAGGCTATCGGTAAACGAAAACTTAAAAAGAAAGGCAAATAAAAACGCGAGGATAAACGATACCGAACAATTGGTGATTGTGACAAGGCTCGTGCGCCTAAAAAGCCTGAGCAAATGCTGCGGGTGTAAACAAAGTCCTGCTAGAAATAAAAGAAGCGTGATCCCTAAATGCGACATCGTCTCGATAACGCCGACTTCCTTGATTAAACCCACACCCCAAGGGCCGGCCAAGATGCCACAGGCGATATAGCCGATAATAATCGGCTGCTTTAAAATAATCGCCAAAACAGACAGCAATGCTGCCCCAACCAAAACAACGCTCAAATCAGAAATCAAACCATGCATAAGCTATTTATTCGTTTAAAGAGATTACTGTGTTCTTTTAAAAATATTATAACTACGTAGCGACTACGTAGTCAACTGAAAAAAATGAAAAGTCAGTCTTTCAGCACTTCATCAAGCCACTTGTTTCTAATAAAATCATTATCCTGAATTCGTCCGTTGCCCCAACCTTGACCCTGAAACATGGGGACATCTTCCCAATCCCAATTGATATAGCAAATGATTTTGACATCATTTTTCTCTGCAAAATCAAATAACTGCTTGTGCCATAGATTCCAAACTTTCTTTCCATCCTCAACGTTCATGCCCCGTGGCGTTGATTCTGCAATCATCACAGGCTTGTTATATTTTTTAGCAATATTAAAGGTGCGCATCATATTGGATTTACCAAACGCATCATAAAAAGAAATCGCAACCCAGTCAACATAGCTATCTCCCGGATACCAACGCTCAATATCCCCTATCACAAAAGCTCCGTAGGAATGCCAGACATACAAAGCATTTCTTACTCCAAGCTTTCTTAAATGATCAACAATGTAACGATAAGCTTGAATATAAGCAACAAATTCATAATTATTTTCTGGATTGTCAAATTCATAGCCAATGCGAAGATAAATTGTTGTATTCTTATTTTTGTTAAACCAATCGGCTAGCTTTAAGATGCTTTTGTCGTATTGACCTGCCAAAATATCATCTAGGGCTCCAACGAGATAAAGTCCAATTTGAAGCGGAACACCTAGATATTCTTCAATTAACCCTTGAGCATATTGTGTGCCTCCCCCGCTATCAAAAGCAGAATCAAGGCCTTCTAATCGCTGAATAGAGGTATACGACATTAACCCATCTGGAACATGGCCAATATCGATAATATAAGAATCGATCGAATCGATATCTTGGCCAATAAAAATGAGTGGAGATTTTTTGGCAGGCACGCTCTCGATTTGGGAACTTGATATACGGGGAAACAAAAAAATAAGAAATAGGATAACAAATGCTATTTTCTTTATATATTTTTTAATGACGCTCACGGCTTATATTCTACCAAAAAAGAAATACCCTTTGTGATATAAAGTCACAGAGGGTATTTCATTATACGTCTTATATCCTAATCTAAATTAGTCTGCGTTAGCAGCACCGCCCTTAGTGCAATTCTTCTTTGCATTTAAACATGAATCCCTATCTTTCCCTCTACACTCAGAATTTGAAAGACACTTGTCTGGACACATACATTCGTTATTTTTCCATTCACAAGGTATCTTTGTCCCACCCTGCTGTTTTGCTAACCCAAAGTTTACCCAAGACACAACCAAAGCTAATGCAAAAAATATAATAATTGCTTTTTTCATATCTCCTCCTTTTTTCTTTTCCTTGTAAAGGATAGCACGCCAAAGAGAAAAAACAACGGCATTTGCATGGAAGCGAGAAAGCGCTTTCAATTCTTTATAAAAAAGCACTAATAATTAAAAAGGTCGGTAAGCGTGTATCGTTTTGGGCAGGCTTTGTTAAGCGCTTTTAAGATTTTTCTTCTCACTTGCGGAGTCAACCATCGCCCTTTTGCAGCACGGGCAATCATCTTGTGCGTGATATTTTCATCAGAAGCGGCAACAACGTCATGCGACTTGAGGCGATGTTCTTGTAAAATATTTTTTATAGGTTGTTCACCGAGATTGCGCTCCATCAAGCATTCCATTCCAGATCCAAGTCTCCAAACATTAAGAAAATCTAAACTCCGATATCTTCATTCCAAAGATTTGCATTGTTTTGAATAAAATTCTCCATCAGAGAAACGCAAATCTCATCCTGCAAGACCTCAACAGAAACTCCCCTGGATCTCAAAAGTTCTTCTTCACCTAAAAAAGTTTTATTCTCTCCAATCACAACCCGTGGAATCTTGTAAAGAATAATTGCACCCGAACACATAGGGCACGGAGACAGCGTTGTGTAAAGCGTACACTCTTTATAAATAGAAGCCGAAAGTCGTCCTGCATTCTCTAAGGCATCCATTTCCGCATGAAGAATAGCACTTTGTTTTTGGACACGCCTGTTATAGCCACGACCAATAATTTCTCCTTTATGCACAATCACCGAGCCGATAGGAATGCCACCCTCTTGCAATCCCAGCTTGGCCTCTTCTATCGCAGCTTTTAAATATTCGTCCATTAAATACGCCCTTTAGCAAAAAAATCAATGACCTTCGGATACATTTTATGTTCCACTTTATGAATGCGTGCCTCTAAACTTTTTAGGCTTTCGCCTTTTTTAATTCTTAACGATTCTTGTGCAATAATTGGGCCATGGTCAACTTTTTCATCAACAAAATGAACGGTGACACCTGTTGTTTTGACACCCGCATCAAATGCATCTCTAATCGCATGTGCCCCTTTAAATAAAGGAAGAAGCGCTGGATGGATATTTAAAATTTTGTTTTTGTACGCTTTTACAAAATACGAACTTAATATCCGCATGTATCCTGCGAGAACAACAAAATCAATACCAAAACCTTTAAGCTCTTTGACGATTGCCTTGTCCATGCTTGCACGACTTTTAAAAAATTTTAGGTCGATGACGACTGTCGGAATGCCTGCCTTCAATGCACGCTTGAGAACAAATGCATCTTTTTTATCTGAAATAACCACATTGAGATTAGCTTTAATCTTTTTTTTCTTAATCGCATCAATAATCGCCTGCAAATTCGAACCGTTCCCACTTGCTAAAACTGCAAAATTCATCTTTTTTACACTCCCCTGAGAACATCAAATTTATTGTTTTTATGCTGCAGCAAACTTATTAAACCGACAATAGAAAAGACAAGCCCTACACCCATTAAAATCTTAAAATTCTCGACATGCATTTTGTCCGATAACCATGAACTTAAAAACATCGATAACAAAAATCCTAAGTGCGTCATAAACTCAAGCGAGCTAAACACACGACCTCTCATCTCATCTTTGCTAAGTGCGTGAATGATGGTGTTCGATGCAATAAAGATAGGACCCACAATGAGACCTAACAAAAACGCCAAGCTCGAGGCGACAGACAATATCGGAATCTTCTGAACCACAAACGCGAAAACCATCATCATCAATCCACCAAGAATCAAACATGAAAAAATCACTTTAAAACGTGAAACTTTTCGACCAAACCGTCCGTATAAGATCGCCCCACAAAAAAGTCCAGCACCCAAAACCACAGCCAAAAATCCCAAATCTTTGGTAATGCTTTGAAATGCCTGCTGAACAAACACAATGATAACCACGTAGACAGCACCCGCGGCAGCCATTAAAATAAACATCATGTTCACCACAAAACGAATTTCCTTGTGATGAATCAAATAAACAATGCCCTCTTTGATTTCAGCTAAGACTGATTTTCTAATTTCACCAATCATTTCCTTGCCGGTATCAATAATTTTCCTTCTATTAAGATGAAAATTCATTCTTGTATTAATCAAGAAAACAAGAATGCCAGATACAAAAAATGTAGCAGCATCCCAAAAAAATCCACCTCGAGCCCCTACCTTTTCAACTAAATATCCGCCAAAGGCGCAACCTAAAACAAAGGCAATCATGCCTGTCATAGAGACGAGCGAATTGGCAGATAACAATGTTTTCTTAGCGACGAGATCAGGAACAATGGACATCTTAGCTGGAACATAAAAACGGCTCAAACAAAAAACTAAGAAAACAATCAGGTAAATAGGAACCATGGAATCTTTAAAAATAAAAATCGTTGGAATCATCAAAACCAAAAACCCACGCAAAAAATCACACACAAAAAGCGTGGTGCGCCTATCCCAACGATCCACATAAACGCCTGCAATGGGGCCTATAATAAAAACAGGAATAATGGTAAACGACAAAAGCTTGGCAAGTTCGAAAGTAGAGCCTGGCATGCGGCCAGCCACAAGACCGATTAGAGCCATCTGATTAATGCGATCACCAAACTGAGAAATAGTTTGACCAAGCCAAAGAAGGGTAAAATTCTTATTTTTAAAGTTTTCGATCATATTTTATTAATATTTACATGTAAGTAAAATCAAAGTTATTATAACACTAGTTTTTATTTAAACAAACTTTTCAAGGCAAAATCCCATTCAAGCATTCTTTCGCCTTGCCCTCCTCCCCAAGCATATGATAGGCGTGACACAAATTTTGCCGGGCATTATTAATCCCAGGATCAAGCGATAGTGCCTGACGATAAAGCGCTGCGGCTTCTTTAAACTCACCTTTTTTAGAATACACAACCCCGAGGCTGTAATAAACCACCTCGTTATTGGAATCTTCTTTAAGCATCTGTTCATATTTGTCCTGCAAAATCTTGTATGTTTTGGCTTTATTATCCTTTAACATCGTTTCTAAATTTTCTGCATCAGCAATTTGATCATACTGGTTAAGGCCCTCCCAATATCGACCTTGATCAATCAATGTCTTTCCAAGGCTGATGCGCGCTCGCACATCAAAAGGATTGCTTTCAAGTGTTTGCCTAAAATGATGCTCCGCTTTTTTAAAATCTTCTTGTTTGACGCTTTTCATCCCCATAATGGTATGAGCCCATGCGTGGGTTGGCTGATAAAAAAGAACTTTCTTAAAAGAAGCTGTTTCATTCGTTGCATAAATATTTTGCTGAACGGTCATGGACAATAAAACAACAATCCAAATGCCAACAACCATTTTGAAAATAATGGACGGGGTTCTCCTGGAAACAAAAACACCCAACGTGACCAAAAGCGCAAACACGCCAACCGACGGAACATACCAAAAATGATCTGGGAAGAAAATGTAACCTGGCTGAAGACGAAGCGGAACAATTTGGGAAACAGGAAAAAGCGTTAGTACGATAAAGCTTAAGAAAAAAATAATTTCTTTCTTAATATGTTTGCGTAACTTTATTAAAACAAACAAGCCTGCGCCAAGTAAGGCGAGCGTTGCTAAAACAAACGGGCTTAAAAAACTTTCTTGAAGTATGAAAATTCGCTCAGAGTATAAATCAGCCGGAAAAATAAAGATTCGCAAATAGCTAAAGACAGATGTTAGAAATGTCGCTACGCCTAAAAGCGTATCGCCCAACGTAAATCCATAAGGGATTGAGATAATGCCGAGAATCTTTCGAGCCGCAATGTAGATTAATAAAATGATTAGAAACGGAAAAACATTCTTGGCTTTCTTGAAGACAGGCTCAAGAGAAGAATTCTTAAAGAAAAACTCGTAGGCCAACAAGACGCCTAGCAACATCGCTGAGGATTCTTTACTCAAAAGGGCACAACAAAAACAGATCAAAGACAAAATGTAGAGCGCAACTCTTTTCTTCTCGCGTGCCATGCAATATAAGATAAAACTCGACCATTCAAAAAACGCACACAACAAGATTGAGCGTCCTGCAATGTGAGACACCGCCTCCGCATTAATCGGATGGGCAACAAAAAGAAAAGCTGTTAGAAATCCCAGCGTCTTATCTTTAAGTAAAAAAGCTGCGGCCTTAAAAACAAGCAAGGAAACAAGCAGGTGTAAGAATAAATTTGTCAAATTAAAGAAAAACGGATTGAACCCAAACCAGCGATAATTAAGGGCGAAACTAAGCGTGACCAGCGGGCGATAATATCGGCTGGCTCCAAAAAAGGAAGTCTTAAAAATAATGGGAATATTTTTTAAGCTTTGGATCTGCGCATTATCTAAGATAGAAAGTTTATCATCTAGCGTCCAAAATGGAGCGGACAACATAAATGAATAAAGAAAGAAAACAACACTAAGAAGAATAAAAATTTGGACGGATGTTCGGGAGAAGAAATGAAAAATTTGTTTTTTTGTCATTGGGATTTACAAAGACTTTTTACCCTCCGAATAGCTCAAATATTTTAGCGGACTATTCGAGGGTCTTCTTGCCTGCTTACAAAAATAAGGCTCTTGTTCTTTTTCGTACCCCCAAAAATCTTTGACTTCTCGACGAAATTTCCGAGGGTCTTCTTGCCTGCTTACAAAAAATAAGGCTCTTGTTCTTTTTCGTACCCCCGAAAACTCTGAATTCTTAATTAAATTTCCGAGGGTCTTCTATTTTCCTCCCTTTGAGTAAAACTTGGAGGAAGGAAAATAAGAAGAGCTGGCGACCAGGGTCGAACTGGTGACCTGCGCATTACGAATGCGCTGCTCTACCAACTGAGCTACGCCAGCAAATTCATTGATGTCAAATTGAGCAAAATTGCCAATGCGGTCTTCCTTTAAAATTCTTTTTGGAAAAGGCAGCCGCCAACAAATTTTCCTTAAAACTTCTTTTGAGCAAGAATTTGCGCCACACTCACTTTCCTTAAAATCTAATCTAGAAAAGGTGCGGTGTAGCAAAAACATTAATATCAAACCAAAAAAGAATGCGATGCAACAAAATTCTTTTAAACAAGCCTACTGAGCCCTTTGCCAAATGTAATAATCAAAATCGTCTGTTTGGCTTGATTTAAAATTCATTTGATCAGGACCCAAGGCAGTCAAAATTATCTGCGCTGCCTCCCCAAAAGGACTAACCACTTTTAACACAACCTTTTTCGAATCCAGAAAATCAACCTAAAAAGGAACGATCTGCGTTTCGTCGCTTCTCTTGATTCCTCTGTAATAAGCAAGTTCATCAGGCTTGACTTCAATCGACATGCGGCTCATCACTCTCTCCATCATCGGCCGCATCTTTTCGTCTTCCTCGCCATTATATTTTGGGTTATTCTTTGCATTCTCGAGCGTTTTGTCAACGTCAATGACCCAGTGGCCGCAAAGACTGTCAAGTGCACTATTTTACGCAAACACAAAACAAGCGCACAAAACAAAAATAAAGCACATCGTTATTATTGTTCCTGTACGCTTTCTCATTCTTCCTTGCCTCTTTTATAAAACCCCGCTTTGCGGGGTTATCTGTTCGCCTCCTCTAAGAGATATCTTTATGTTGGCGAACAAAAAGAAAGTGCCGAGACCCAGAATTGAACTGGGGACGCAAGGCTTTTCAGGCCTTCGCTCTACCAACTGAGCTACCTCGGCATTTAAAATAATCTTCTAGTGAAATACCCATTGTACCAAAGTTCTTCGGCTTGTCAATCTACCTAAATCTTATATTCCAAGTCGAAAGAGACTATTCATTAATACGCTTTTTTACTTTAACAAAAATATCTTGAGCGAGTTTGATATTCGGCAGCATATTTTTTCTAGCCTTTACGCGCAGACGAATCTCATCTGAAGAAACTTGAGATACATCCATCGTGACCGTAGACCCATCCACTGTCGCAATAATAGTCCCTAGTTTATAATCCTTAGAATTAATGTTCCCCATGATTCCAAGAATTTCTGTTGCCGAATCCCACGCTGCATCATAACTAGTCGCGCTTTCACCCTCAACCGCATCAGGACTGATCGCATAGCCGCCTACAACGCCAATCCCCCCGGCGATCACATAAATGCATCCCGACGAAAAAAGACAAAATGTGCACACGGCGCACAAAAAAAAGATCTTCTTCCACTTTCGAGACTGATTCATGAATCCCTCCGAATAACATGCCCTATAAAACAAAAATATTCCGCACTATAAACCACTAACAGCTCATTCTAGCATTTCGAATTTACATTTGTCGACAAAACTTCAGAAAAATATTTTATAAGATCCCGAATTCTTCACTATTCCTCCAGTTACGTCGTAAATTCGCCCTCCTACCTTACGTCAGCAAAGCAACGTAAGCTTTGCGCTTATTTATTAATGGCCCTTACTTGGGCTTTTTCCATGTCTGGCCTTCTTTGAACGCCAGCTTAATTTTCTGCGTCTTCTTCTTTTTCCCATGTCTTTCTCCGTTCTGATCAACTATGTATTAATTTTATGCCGTATTCCTAATCCCTCGCCACCGACATCATAACGATCCCGGTAATAGCGATAAGGATTCCGATAATTCCTTTAAATAAAACCGCAAGCTCACTCCAAAAATTTAGAATAAGACCAAGCCCTGCAACAAGAACGATGAGCCCTACAAACCAAAATAATATTTTTTTCATTCCTACACTCCTCCTGACGGACGACTTTTCCAGCGCCGGTGCATCCACCCCCACTCCTGAGGATAAGCGCGAATATAC
>JAVCCC010000024.1 GCA_030765785.1 Candidatus Aceula lacicola
AAAATTTATTAAATAGGAGGCAAAGATGAAAGTTTGCGTTACATCACAAGGACCAGATTTAAATTCAAGCGTTGATCCAAGATTTGGACGCGCACAATATTTTTTATTTGTAGATACGGATTCGTTAGAATTTGAAGCAATTGATAATGAAAATATTAATGGCACTGGAGGCGTTGGTATTCAATCAGGAAAAGTTATGGCGGACAAAGGTATTGAATGTGTTTTAACTGGCAACATTGGCCCAAACGCTAGCGCTACTTTAAGCGCTGCTGGTATTAAGTTTTGCCTGGGTGTCGCAGGGACTGTTCAAGAGGCTGTTGAGCGATATAAAAAAGGAGAGCTTGTTGCTTCTCAGGATCCTAACGTTCAGTCAAAGTCTGGATTATAATAGTGGATTCTGATATAGAAAATTCTTATAAAAGTTTTTTAGAAAGAAATAAAACTTTTAAGCATTTTGGTTATGATATCGATAAAGAGCGTGATGCAATCATCTCAAAAGCTGATCCTATTGGCGAAAAGATATTAGAAATCGGTACAGGCAAAGGATATTTGACTATAGCACTTGCAGCAAAGGGTTATAGTCTTTCGACTCTTGATATTTCACAAGAAGAGCAAAAGATTGCAAAAAACAACATTAAATATCTGCATCTTAGTGATAAAGTTGAGTTTTATACTGGGGATGCGTGCAGCCTTCCATTTGAGAAAAAAAGTTTTCATTCTATCTTTTGTATCAATACCTTTCATCATATTAAGGATTGTTTTGATGTTTTAAGCGAGTTTTTGAGGGTTTGTCATCAAAAAGGAAAAATTATTATTAGTGATTTTAACGACAAAGGGTTAAGTGTGGTAGCTTCTATCCATAAGAGTGAGGGGCGTACTCATAAAGCTTTTAGAGTGCCGTGGAGAGAAATGGAAAGATTTTTAAAGCGAGCGGGGTTTGCTGTTGAATTTTTTGAAACAATGCATCAGAAAGCATTGATTGCGAATAAAGATAAGGGTGGGAACAAATGATTATTTCGATTGCAAGCGGAAAAGGGGGCACAGGAAAAACAACGGTTGCAACTAGTCTTGCGCTATCGCTTTCTAATGCACAAATCCTTGACTGTGATGTCGAAGAACCCAATTCGCATATTTTTATTAAACCAGAAAATGCTAACAAAGAGTTTGTTTCTATTCCTGTTCCGCAGATCAATAAGGCAAAATGTGATTATTGCGGGAGATGCCAAGAAGTTTGCGCTTACAACGCTATTGCTGTTATAAAAAAGGATGTTTTGGTTTTTTCTGAATTATGCCATGGGTGCGGGTCTTGCGCTTATTTTTGTTCTCAAAATGCAATTCAAGAAGTTGAGAAACAAATTGGCGTTGTTGAGTTTGGAGAAAATAACGGTTTGCAGTTTGCTTATGGAAAGCTTAACATCGGGGAGGCCATGGCTCCGCCACTTATTAGGGCTGTTAAGAAACACATTGATCCGTCACGTATTGCTATCATTGACGCGCCTCCTGGGACAAGTTGTCCCGTTATCGAATCTATAAGGGAGAGCGATTTTTGTATTTTAGTAACGGAACCAACACCTTTTGGGCTTAATGATTTAACATTGGCTGTAGAGGTTTTGTTTAAATTAAAAATTTCTTTTGGAGTCATCATTAATAGATCTGATCTTGGAGATGATAAAACTGATCGTTTTTGTAAAGATCAAAATATTCCGGTTTTAATGCGCATTCCATTTCAACGAAAAATAGCCGAAGGCTATTCAAAAGGTAAAACAATTGTTGAAACACTTCCAGAATACAAGGGAATGTTTCAAGAAATGTTTAGAAATCTTAATATTAAGAAGTAAAATTTGATCAAAGAGGGGTTATGGAGAAAAAAACAGAGATTTTAGTCATCGGGGGTGGGCCAGCAGGTATTGTTAGTGCTGTGACGGCAAGGAAGTATTATTCTTCAAAGAAAATTTTAGTTATTAAAGATGTTGAGGATGGCGTGATCCCATGTGGTATTCCGTATATGTTTGCTAGTTTAGAAAATCCTCAGGATAACGCTTTAGGATCAGCGTCTTTAGAACAGAATGATATTGATGTTGTTATTGATAAAGCTGATAAGGTTAATCGACAAGAAAAATATGTGCAGACAAAAAAAGGTGATAAATATTTTTACGAAAAATTAGTTTTGGCTATGGGATCTGTTCCAGTTGTTCTGCCTATACCAGGGATTGATAAAAAAGGTGTTTATGCCATATATAAAGAAATGGGTTATTTAAAAGAAGTTATAAGTCAAGTTAAGCAGATTAAGAATGTTTTAATTATCGGCGGGGGTTTTATTGGCGTAGAGTTTGCAGATGAATTGTCAAAAATAAAAAATATGAATGTAACTTTGGTAGAGATGCTTCCGAATCTTTTTGCAAATTCTTTTGATGAAGAATTTTCACAGATGGCTGAATGTCGATTAAAAGAAAAAAATGTTAATATTTTAACGAATACTCGCATTGATGCAATCCTAGGAGACGAAAAGGTTCAAAAAGTTCGTTTTTCTGATGGACAAGAATTGTTAGTTGATGCGGTGATTCTTGGCATTGGCTCAAAGCCTAATGTGCAATTAGCTAAAGAAGCGGGATTAGAAATAGGAAATTGTCAGGGAATTTTAGTTGATGAATATATGAGGACAACATCTGATT
>JAVCCC010000032.1 GCA_030765785.1 Candidatus Aceula lacicola
GATTATGAGGTTGGTGTTTATCGGTTGCCTAAGAAATTAGACGAGGAAGTTGCTCGGTTGCATCTTGATCATGTTGGTGCAAAGCTTACAGTGATGACTGATAAACAAGCAAAGTATATTGGTTATCCAAAAGAAGGACCATATAAACCGGAACATTATCGATATTAATATGACAAAATCAATTAAGAAAATAGCAGTCTTAACTTCTGGCGGTGATGGGCCAGGAATGAATGCCGCAATTCGAAGTGTTGTGCGTAGTGCACTTTATAATGGATTAGAAGTCAAAGGCGTTATGCATGGCTATGACGGTTTGATTAATGATGAGGTTATTGATCTTGATCATCGATCGGTAGCAAATATTATAAGTCGAGGTGGAACGTTTTTAAAAACAGCACGTTCTCCAGAATTTAAAAATGAAGAGGGTCAAGAAAAAGTTGTTAAAACATTAAAGAAATATGGTATTGACGCAGTTGTTGTTATTGGTGGTGATGGAAGCTATGCGGGTGCTTTTGATCTTTATACCAAGTGGAAAATTCCAACCATTGGCCTTCCAGGGACAATTGACAATGATCTTTCCGGAACAGATCAAACCATTGGATGTCATACAGCGGTAAATACTGCTTTAGAAGCCATTGACAAGATTCGTGATACATCACATAGCATGGAACGTATTTTTGTTGTAGAAGTTATGGGAAATCATTCAGGATATATCGCACTTCAAGTTGCTCTGGGTTCTGGTGCGGAAGATGTTATTGTTCCTGAAAAAGAATTTGATTATGATGCGATGTACGAAGATATTAAAAAAGGCCATGCTAAGGGAAAAATTAGCTGGATGATTGTTGTTGCCGAGGGTGCTGGAAAAGCACATGAAGTGGCTAAAAAAGTAACGGAGGTCACAGGTTTTGAGAGCCGTTATGTTGTTTTAGGGCACGTCCAAAGAGGAGGAGCTCCAACGGCATCTGATCGTATTTTAGCAACGCGTGTAGGTGCCGCAGCTGTTGATTGTCTTTTGAAAGGTGAATATGGAAAAGCTGTCGGCGTCGTACAGGATAAAATTAATGTTGTTGATTTAGGTCAAGCGTGCAGCATGAATGTTGTTTCTATTGATGAATATTGTCAATTGATTAAGATTTTGACATAAAGTATAAAATTAAGAATTAACGAGAGGAGTAGTAAAATGGCAAAGATTTATTATGAAAAAGATGCAAGTTATGATTCAATTCAAGATAAAATAATAGCAATTATTGGTTACGGTATTCAAGGTCGAGGACAAGCGCTTAATCTTCGCGATAGCGGACTTAATGTGATTGTTAGCGAGCTTGAAGATACAGAAAATTATGCTAAAGCTGTCGAGGATGGATTCAAGCCTCTTGATGCTAAAAAAGCAGCTAAGAAAGCGGACATTATTCAAATTTTAACACAGGATCATGTTCAAGCGATGCTTTATAAAAAAGCAATTAAGAGAAATTTAACAGCAGGCAAGTCGCTTGTTTTTTCTCATGGATTTAATATTCATTTTGGTCAAATTATTCCGCCGGCTGATGTCGATGTTTTTATGGTCGCTCCTAAGGGACCAGGCGCTCTTGTGCGAAGCCAATATGAAGAAGGCAAAGGTGTTCCTTGCTTAGTTGCGATTCATCAAGATGCCACAGGAAATGCTCTTAAAACAGCGTTAGCTTATGCTAAAGGTATTGGTGGAGCACGTGCCGGTGTCATTGAAACAACTTTTAAAGAAGAAACCGAAACAGATTTGTTCGGTGAGCAAGCTGTCTTATGTGGTGGCGTTAGCGAACTTGTTAAAGCGGGTTTTGATACGCTCGTTGAAGCTGGTTATCAACCAGAAATTGCTTATTTTGAATGTCTGCATGAGCTCAAGCTCATCACAGATTTAATTTATTCAACAGGTATTCAAGGGATGAGAAAACGTGTTTCTGATACGGCTGAGTATGGCGATCTTTCTCGAGGAAAGCGCGTCATTAGCGATAAGACACGTAAAGTTATGAAAAAGATGTTAACGGAAGTCCAGTCTGGTAAATTTGCCAAAGAATGGATCCGAGAAAATAAAAAAGGAAGACCAAATTTTACCCAATGGCGTAAAGAAGCAGATGAGCATCAAATTGAAAGAGTTGGTAGCCAGCTTCGTGATATGATGCCTTGGATGAAATAATTTTTTTATAGAGGTGCATAATGAGTAAAAAAGACAAAGTATTTATATTTGATACGACCTTGCGCGATGGAGAGCAAGCGCCAGGCGCGAGCATGAATGAAAAGGAAAAGTTGGAAGTTGCTTTTCAGCTAGAGCGTTTGGGTGTTGATATCATTGAAGCAGGATTTCCTGTGATTTCAAAAGGAGATTTTAATTCTGTAAAGAGTGTGGCAAAGCACATCAAGAAGTCTCGTGTATGTGGTTTGGCTCGATCAGTTAAAAAAGATATTGATGCGTGCTACGATGCGGTAAAAGGTGCAAAAAGACCACGCATTCACATATTTCTGGCGACATCTAAAATTCATCTTGAATATAAGTTAAAACGAACTAAAGAAGAAATTTTAAAGATGGCTGTTGATGCGGTTAAGTATGCGAGAAAGAAGACAGATGATGTTGAATTCTCGCCAGAAGATGCATCAAGAACAGATAAGGATTTTTTGTTCAGAATTGTTGAAGCTGTTATTAAAGCTGGTGCCAAGACGGTAAATATTCCGGATACGGTTGGCTATGGTGTGCCAGATCAGTTCGGGCAGTTGATTTTAGACATTCGAAACAATGTTCCAAATATTAATAAATCGATTATTTCTGTTCATTGTCATAACGATTTAGGAATTGCAGTTGCAAACTCATTGGCAGCCATTAAAAATGGTGCACGTCAAGTAGAGTGTACGGTAAATGGTATTGGCGAGCGTGCAGGTAACGCGTCGGTTGAAGAAATTATTATGGCATTGCAAACACGGTCAGATTATTATGGGTGTTCGACGGGAATTAAGACACAGGAAATTTGTAGAACTTCACGATTGGTTAGTAAATATAGCGGTTTTGTTGTTGCACCAAATAAAGCGATTGTAGGCGCTAATGCTTTTCGTCATGAAGCTGGCATTCATCAGGATGGTGTTTTAAAGGAAAGAACGACTTATGAAATTATGAAACCAGAAGATGTTGGCTTCGTCGAAACGGGATTGGTTTTAGGAAAGCATTCTGGTCGACATGCGTTTCGTGTTCGCTTAAAAGCGTTAGGCATTGATTTAAAAGACGAAGAGTTAGATCGCGCTTTTAATCGTTTTAAGAATGTTGCGGACAAGAAAAAAGAAGTTTATGATGAAGACTTGATTGCTATTGCTGAAGATGAGGCAAAGCTGGTTCCAAAGGCATGGCAGCTAGTGAGCCTTTCCGCTACAAGTGGAACAAAAATTGCACCAAAGGCAACTGTTTCTATTAAATCAAAAGGAAAGACTTTTGAAAAAAGTTCTTCTGGAGATGGTCCTGTTGACGCATGCTATAAAGCGATTGAAGGCATTGTTAAAGTTAAAGGTGAGCTTTTAGATTATTCTATTCAATCTGTTACGCGAGGCAAAGATGCTCTAGGTGAGGTTACCGTTAAGGTGCGCATCAAGGGTAAGAATTATATTGCTCATGGCGCAAGCACAGATATTTTAGAAGCGTCAGCGAAGGCATACCTTAATGCAATCAACAAAATGATTGTACAGTCGAAATAAAAATAATTTATGAATGAACAAAAATCTACTTATGGGTTGATAGGCTATCCGCTAGGCCATAGCCTATCGCCTTTAATGCATAATGCTGCTTTTGAAGCATTAGAAGTAGATGCGACATACAAGCTTTTTCCTCTCAAAGAAGATGAGTTAGATTCTTTCTTGAAAAATTTAAAAGAAGAAGACAGCCCTATTTTTGGTCTTAATATCACTGTTCCCTATAAAGAAAAAGTCATTTTTTATCTCGATAATCTTAATCCTTATGCGCAAAAAGTTAAAGCGGTTAATACGATTGTTGTTGGAAAAGATAGAAAACTTACAGGGTATAATACCGATGGGCCAGGATTTTTGGCGCATCTTACAGAGCTTGGATTTGACTCAAAGTCAAAGCGTATTTCTATTTTGGGTGCTGGAGGGGCTGCGCGTGCGATTCTTTCGGTTTTTTGCATGGCTGAAGAGAAGTTTGAATGGATTAAGATTTATGACATTGATTACGATAAGGCAAAAGCTCTTGTTTTAGACTTATCTGAGAATCTGAATTGTCAAAATGTTGAAGTTTGTCAAAGTATCGATGATTTAAATATTGAACTTTCGGATCTTTTGATTAATGCTACACCGATTGGATTAAAGGATTCAGACGATGTTCTTGTTGAGCCTGATTTGTTGCATGCAAATATGTTGGTTTACGATCTAATTTACAATCCAGCGGAAACAAAACTTTTAAAAATGGCAAAAGAAAAAGGTGCGAAAGTCTCTAATGGACTAGGTATGCTTTTTTATCAAGGTGTTTTGGCATTTCAGCATTGGGCTGAAATTGATTTGCCAGAGATTGTTCGAAACAAAATGAAAGCAGCACTTGAGCAGGGGATTAAATAATTATGATGACAGAGCAAAATTTTATTTCAATTTTATTCTTTATTTTTGGTTCTCTTATTGGTAGCTTTTTAAATGTTTGCATTATTCGTATGGCTAAAGAAGAATCTGTTGTCACTCCTCGTTCTCATTGCGTGAAGTGTAACAAATTAATTGCATGGTATGATAACATTCCTTTTATAAGTTTTATTTTGCTAAAAGGGAAGTGTCGTTCATGCGGAGAAAAGTTTTCTTTTCGATATTTCTTTATTGAACTTTTAACAGCTCTTTCGTTTTTAGGGCTTTATCGGTATTTTGGATTGCAACCGATCTTGTTTCCTTATTTAGTAATGGTTTCAGGATTTATCGTTGCAACATTTACGGACATTGATGAGCGGATCATCCCTGACGAGATTAGCGTTGGAGGGATGGTTGTCGGTGTTATTTTGAGCTTTGCTATCCCGAATTTGCATCATACGGATTTTTATTTGTTGTCTTTATGGCGATCGGTTTTAGGTGTTGTAATTGGCGGAGGCTCGATTTATTTGATGGGGCTTATTGGCGATTTTCTTTTTAAAAAAGAATCCATGGGCGGTGGCGATGTTAAACTTATGGCGATGATTGGAGCTTTTTTAGGATGGAAATTAGCGTTGTTAGCATTCTTTATCGCTCCATTCTTTGGCGCGGTTTTTGGTATTATTGAAAAAATTAGAACTAAAGAAAGTCTTATCCCATATGGCCCGTTTCTTGTTATTGGCGCTTTGATTGCGCTTTTCTTTTCAGATCCAATTCTCAACTGGATTCTCAATGGCTACGGCCTTTATTAATATGTATATCCTCACATATTTATATTAATCACTATATCTGTACGTAAAGTTGTTTTTTTGTTTAAATATGCTATCTTTTAAGTAAATATCAGGATAGATAACATATTTATACTCTTTTTATTATGAAAAACAAAATTTTTGCTAACAAAATTTTATTTTTGTGCATAGGTGTCCTTTTTACTCTTAACACCGTTTTGCAAGCTGCCCCATTAATTGGATCTAATTTAGCATTTGGTCCAACCTTTTCTTTAGGTCAGGTTTTTACTCCTCCGCTCGTAACCGGGATTCAAGTTGACGACAAGAATCCATTCTTGTTTGATTTTTTCGTTCATCCAGGCGATCAGAATTTATCAGGTGAGAATTTAGATGAAGAAGCAAAGAAAATGATTAGATATTTTTTAGCTTCTTTAACAATTCCAGAAAAAGATTTGTGGGTCAATCTTTCTCCTTATGAAGAAAACCGCATTGTCGAAAAGAATTTCTCAGAAACAGACATGGGGAGAGATCTTTTGGCGCAAGATTATCTTTTAAAGCAAGTCGTGACCACATTGATTTATCCAGAGGGAGAGATAGGAAAAAAGTTTTGGGAAAAAGTTTACAAGAAAGCATATGAACTTTTTGGTACGACTGAAGTCTCTGTTGATTCCTTGAACAAAGTGTGGATTGTTCCTGATAAGGCTGTTGTTTACGAAAGAGGAAATATGGCTTTTGTTGCAGAGTCGAATCTTAAGGTTTTTATGGAAAAAGATTATTTGGCATCGAAAGAATATCAAAAAGATTCTTTAAGCAAGGAAAAGTTAAACGTTGATCAGAAGCCTAAGCGAATGGATTTTTCAGATCAAATCGTTCAGGAAGTCATCATTCCAGAATTGGAGAAAGAAGTAAATTTTGGGAAAACTTTCAGTCCTTTACGGCAAATTTATCATGCTCTTATTTTGGCAGATTGGTTTAAAAAGAAATTATCAAACAGTCTTATCAATTATGTTTATACAGGCAAAGGAAAAACTTCTGGAATAGATGTTTATGATCAAAAGGAGGCTGGAAGAATTTATTCTCAATATATTGAGAATTATAAAAAAGGGACTTGTGATTATCTTAAAGCAGAATATGATCCATTTTTAAAAAAATATGTTCCTCGCAAGTATTTTTCGGGTGGAGTAACTTGTATGAATGTTGATAGCCAAGTCCTAGACAATCCCGACGACCTTTCCTCTTCTAATTTAAAGAATATTAAAAGGGATGCCGTGAAGTATCATATTGCTTTGCAGCAGGCACCTTCTCAGTTATCTAGCTCAATTTCTTCAGATGCAATTCTTCCTAAGGATGGATCGATTTTCAATAGTGAGTTTGCGCCTGGCGAATTTGTTCGTCAGCTTCCTGAGGAAAATCGCGAGTGGCATATGGAAAACTTAAAGGAGTGGATCATTGAGAACGCAGAGAGATATTTGAATGAGCGGCTTTCCGGTGCTATTCGTTGGGATATTTTTATGAACCACTCCTTGCCTTATTTTGGGTTTTCGAATGATCAGATATTAGAAATTGTTGATCGTCTTAAAGTAGAGGAGAAGTCTTTAAAGATTTCTTCTGAAGGTAATCGTCCGGCTGAGTGGGAAATGATTGAATCCCTTAAGAGTTCGGCGTGGCCCTATACACAGATAATGGCAAAGAATATCATTGCTTATTTAAGGTTTGAAGAGAGTGAATCTGCCGAAAAGGATTTTTCAGAGATTTTTAGGAGTGGACAAATTTTTAAAGAGAATATTATTTTTTCAATTTCTGGAATAAAAGAAAGCTACAAGCTTTATCCGTATTTGCGACAAATTATTAAGGATACGTTTTTTTTATCGAGTTCAAAAACAGAAAGAATTGATAAGTTAATGCGCATCGCAGAACGTGAAGTCAATGTAAGCACGCACAAAGGACAAGACCTTTTGAATTTTTCTAACTTAAAGAAAATATTAGAAAGTAATCATCAAAGACGAAGAACGGGACCAAATGCAACCTATGATCCTGAGGTTACGGAGGCTCTAGAAGAGTTAAAGATTCTGGCAGCAAGCCTGATCGATAAAACACCGGGGGCTATTGATGATGTTAAAGAAATTGTTAGCATATATTGCGATCAAGACATCTTGCTTAGACTTGAAGATGCTGTCGAGCTGTTTTCTGGCGGAGATAATCTTGAGGCGATTCTTGTGTTAACAAATATTAGGTCAGATCTTTATTTGTTAATTGTCGAGCAAATAAAACAAGCAGATAAAATTAATCATAGTCGTCAGCAGCGCTATGGTCCCCATATTTCTCAGTCTCAAGAGAAGGCAACAATAGCTTATAAGCTTATGGAGGCAGATATTTTGATTGAGCAGATGATTGTTGATTCTTCTACGGAAGCTTTTTCTTTGGTTAGAAGCAACGCAAGTTTAAAATCTTTTTCTTTAGAGAATGTTAAAGATATTATCTTGTCGGTATACATTATTGCTAAAAATATGTCTCATTCGATCGGTGCGCAGCCAGCGTTAAATGTTTTTGCTGATAATTTAATCAAGCTAAGAGATTCTGACCATCTTGGCGAAGAAAAGGAATATTATAGAATTTATGGGTTAATTCAGCAGATTGAAGCTGAGCTTGCTGATAATGTTGATAATTTGGTGAAGGAATTTAAATTTCGCGTTGAAGCCATGCAAAAGAATCAAGGTGTTAATGATTATGAAGATACGCCTGAGTCCCTAGGGTTTGTTCAGGATTTTCTGATTTCAACGATGTTAAGGCAATTTAGCGAACGATTTCTTTTGGATTGTAGGAAAATAATTGATGAGATGGAGGGCCCTCAAGATTTGACGATGACAGTCGATTCGGTTTCTCAACGAAAGGTTAGAAAGATCGTAAACGTTCCTGTTGATCTAGATCACATTCCTTTAATCGTTAGTTTTGAGTCAGCAACAGAAGATCAAATGAGGAAGATTGGATCTAAAGCCTTTGGCCTTTACATCATGAAGAAATTGGGTATGCCTGTTCCCCCGTGGTTTGTGATCCGGGCAAAGCCTCGAAAGGATATTTTTGATATTAATGAAGTCCGAGATGAGCTGGAAAACCAGATTAAGGAAATTGAAAAAAGTAGCGGAACAAAAATAGGAGACCCAAAGAATCCTTTGTTGTTTTCTTTGAGATCAGTATTTCAGGTTTCTATGCCGGGAGAGTTTCCAACAGTTTTAAATGTAGGGATGAATCAAGAAGTTTTTGAAGGATTGAAGGAATCTAGGGGTGAGAAATTCGCTTTAATTAGCTATCTTGCTTTCTTAAAAACATATGCAGATATGTTATATCCTAATTTATCAGATAGAGTAAATATGGATGATTTTTTAGGAGACGATCAAGATATTGATAGTTTATTGGATTTTTTAAGTGGACTTAAGATTTTTTTAAAGCAGTCTAAAATCAAAATTCCCGAAGATCCTTGGCAGCAAATAGAAATTATTGTAGATCATATTATGAATAAATCAACGACACCAGAAATAGAGAATTTCTTGGCTTTGCATGGTCTCCCAGATTCTTGGAAAGTGAGTGTTATTTTTCAGAAAATGGAGTTTGGCTATTTAAACGATGAATCTTATACGGCAGTTGCTCACACGAGGGATGTGATGACTGGCGAAGATAAATTTGACATTGAGGCGATTTATGGAGCAACAGGAGAGTCTGTTGTTGGGAAAAGAAGCTCTGCGCGCCAAGTTCATAATATTCTCCCGGTGGAGGATGAAGAAATGCTAGAAATTTTTAAGCCGCAGTTAGAAAAAATATTTGGTGGCCCTGTTGAGCTTGAAATTACCAGGGGCGAAAAGCTTCATTTCCTTCAAGCTAGAACAGGACATCTTGGGGCGCAAGCGCTAAAGAAAAGCTTGAACGATTTGGTTCAAGAGAAAATTTTAACAAAGGAAGAGGCGGCTTTTCAGATTGAAATTGCTGAGACCCTTTCTGGCAAGAATGAAATCTTTCCTAACGCAGAGTCTTTGGTTATCGCTGGTGGAATTAGCGGGGGCGTCATGGCAGGGCCAATTTGCTTATCTCTTGATCAGGCAAGGAAAGCCATGAGTGACGGGGAAAATGCTATTTTAATTCTAGAAAATACACCTGATAGAAATGATAAATCTTATTATGGAAAGAACCTAGGGGTTGTCACGGCTCACGGAGGCCCATCTCAACATTTTTCTGTTTGGTCAAGACAATATCACATGCCTTACATTTCGATGGTAAAAGACATTGAAATTGATCTGGGCAACAAAAAGATTAAAATGGGAGGCAGGCAGTTTAAAGAGGGAGATGTTGTCACGATGGATGGTTATCGTGGATTGATTTTTAATGGAAATGTTGTTAAGAATTCTTCTCCAGCGGGAAAAGGGGTCGGATCCTCTGCTGTTGGTGGTATCGACTTGAGTCGGACGTTTGAATCCTTAAATATAAAGATGGATCAGTCTGGATCACCTTTGCCTGTCGAGTTTCAAGATATTGATCAGATTCATATTCGAGGATTGATTCCCGTGATTATTAATGTTGTGCCTGTTCAGAATGTATCAACGCTTCTTGGGATTAACGCAAAAGGTTTAGTTGGATTCTAAGGTAAATCAGAATTGCTAGAATTTTTTATTAGAAATCTTGTATTTTATTTTTATCTTTTTTGAAGAACTTTTTCAAGCCTGTAAGGCATTTGCTGTGAGTATGTTAGAATATAGACATTTACTAGGACTGTGAGATATTGAGCTTCAAAACCTTGCTTTTTCTTAGAAATATGCTATATTTTTACAAACGTTTTCAAAAGAAAACGTTTTCAAAACCCTGACATTATTTTTATAATTTTTTTTCTATCAGTTAGGGGCAAAAATGCCACGATTTTATATATTTTAAAATAAACAAATAACAATTAAACTTCATTTCTCAAATTAATTCGCCACGGAGAAAAAAAGGAGTAAATTCATGATCAGTACATTCGAAGCGAGAAAATCAACTTTCTCTTATAAGGCACTTTGTGCGTTTGTCGCATTCGCTTTTTTTGCGACAATGGTTATTTTCCCTAATACAGCTCAGGCTCAAGGTGTGGCTAGTTTGCCGGCACCTGGAACTATGATCGGTATGACACCGGCATTTGCACCGCCAATTATTAAGGGTGTGCAGATTGATCCGCAGCATCCATTCCAGTTTAATTTTGTTCTTGATACTGGAGATGACCATGTCTCAGGCAAAAAGCTTGAACGCGAAGCCGACAAACTTATCAAATATTTCTTAGCTGCGATTACTGTTCCTGATGAAGATTTATGGGTGAACCTTTCTCCATATGAACAAGACCGCATCGTTCCAGAAGAATTTGGAAAAACAGAAATGGGACGTGATCTTTTGGCTCAGGATTATATTTTAAAACAATTTACGGCATCCTTGATTTATCCTGAAGATGAGCTTGGAAAAACGTTCTGGGATCGAGTATACAAAAAAGCATATGAAAAGTATGGCACAACGGATATCCCTGTTAATACTTTTAACAAAGTATGGGTTATTCCTGAGACAGCCGTTGTTTATGAGCATGAAGGCACAAGCGCTTTTGTTGTTGAAAGACATCTAAAAGTTATGCTTGAAGAGGACTATCTTGCCTTATCGAATAATTTAAATAATGAAAAAATTGGAACAAGCCTTCAGGGTGAGGCTGAATCTAAAGATGTGAATAGTATTTCTTCTGAGATTGTTCGAGAAATTCTTATTCCAGAGATTGAGAAAGAAGTTAACTTTGGAAAGAATTTTGCTAACCTTCGCCAGATTTATAATGCTATGATTTTATCAACTTGGTACAAAAGACAGTTGCGCGAAAGTGTTTTTGCTGGTGCGTATGCGAATAAAAATAAAGTTTCTGGTGTTGATATTGCCGATAAAGCGCAAGCGCAGAAAATTTATAATCAGTATTTGGAAGCGTTTAAAAAAGGTGTTTGCGACTATATTAAGGTAGAGCAAGATTCTCAAACGGGAAGAAATATTCCAAGAAAATATTTTTCTGGTGGTTCGAAGCATGTTTCAAAAAATGTTCGTGTTAAAAAGAATTTATCGTCTTTGACATCAAGACAAGCAGGAGAATTCAGCGCGAGCGCTGGACCTTTGGCTGTTGTTAAGGGTTTTGCGGATCCGGCTAACATTAAGTCGGCAGGAGAGAGAGCAGTTTTAGGATACAGAGGTGCAAAGGATGATGTATCGGGTTCTCCAATAGTTGTCGATGACATAGATGGTAAGGATGAGTACGTCCTTCAAGTAGGAAGTGAGGGAGTTTTTGTTAAGGATAAAAATTGGGTTCAATTTATAGGAAAGAGATTGAGGCCAATTCAAGCATTAGAGAAAGCAATCGATGTTTTTCTCTCTAAGCATTTTTCTAAAATAGATTATGAAAGTATAGTTTTGCAATGGGATCGAGCTCAAACTCGATTAGATGGGGTTGATGTTGTCTCATTGTCTCAAGGGAAGATAGATCAGATATCGGAATCGTTAAAAAAGGCATCAAAACGCAGTCAGAGTCTAGACACAGATTTTAAGATTATGATGGATAATTTAAAATTTTATCAAGATCGACTTGAAAAAATAGTTGGAGACCTTGCGTATGAGGTGAGTAATGGCAAGAAAGTTTCTGAAATAAATTCGAACGATCTTTTGAGAAAGGCCAGAGAAGGGGAAAAAGATACAAAAATTTTAGATGAATCTGGTTTGACAAAATTATTCAGGAAAGTAAGTGGATTTTTAAGGCTTGAACAATTTACAGCGATTAATGTCGCTGTTTCTCTTCATAGTATGCTTTTAAAATTTGCTGGAACAGATGCTCCTGGTTGGCAGTGGGCTTTGTGGGCGTTAGCTACCTTTTCTGTCACAACCATTATTCATGAGTTAGGTCACTGGTATCAAGGTCAGAAATCTAACACTCTTACATTGGAAGAAATTCCTTTTAAGATTATAAGAGATTCAGGAAAAATAAAGGATTCTTTGCTACTAAAATATTACAAGAATCAATCTGTTCTAAAACAATCGATTGAGGAGAAGATGCTTAAAGATAAGCTTTTTAAAGAAGAAGTTGAAGATTTTGTGAAAGGCCTTGAGTTTAAAAGTGTTTCTGGAGATAAACTGATTTTTGATGTTAGCGAAATTGATAAAAAACTTTCTGATGGAAAGAAAGAAAAGTTTTTTGAATATTTTGAAAAAGATAGCTGGCTGATGGATTCTAAAAAAGAGCACGAAATGCGAACAGGTATGGCTAATTATTGGGAAAAGACAAAATTGATTAACCGTTTAAAAAGACATGATATTATTAAGGGGTCAAAGTGGATTCCAGAATGGCTGACTTTTAACGCGCGAGGCTTGCAAGTTAATTTTAGCCGAACAACTTTGCAAAATCTTGCCTATGGGCCTCTTTTTAGCGCTTGGATGACAGGGGGAGCGATAGCGGTTTTGTTGGCTTCTCTTATTGTTCCTGGACTAGCCACAACATGGGTTCCTGGACTAGCGCTAACAACAGTTGTCATTGGGCTTTTTAATTCCATTTTTGCTGATAATTCAGCTCTTTTAGATTTAATAAAAGAAAAAAGGTTGGACCGAGCACGTAAAAAGGCAGTTAAGGCAGGTGTTGGCAAAGAAGAAGCAAAAACCATAGATGTTGATTTGCTTGTTAAGGGTAAAGATGGCAAGATGAGATCTTGGAGCATGATGAATCCTGAAGATATCAGAAGCATTGTGCGATATGATGAAAAAAAGAATGTTTATGTTCTCCCAGCAATGATTCATTGTAACGTTATTAATGGCGGAAAACATTCAGACGGAAGCGCAACATTTCAGGAGTGGATGTATTTGCCTCTTGGGTCTGAGAGTGTTGATGAGGCCTTAGAAAAATTAACTGACCTTTTTGATGCATTAAAACGAATTGTTCGAGCTGAATATGGGACATTGGGGGAAATGGGGAAAGAAGGAGGAATTGCCCCTATTTTACCAAACCAGAGAGAAATCCTTGTTTTGATGCGTAAAGCAGGAGAATTGTGCGGTTATGTTGAAGGAAAAGATTTTGCATATTCGCTTGATATTGCGGCTAGTGAGATGGAAAATGCGGCAGAAAAAGCGGGTGAGCCGGGACAGTATCGAATGTTCAAAGACAGAAATCCAGTGAATTTACAGACGGATCAATTAATAGACGTATATGGAGAATTAATAAAAGAATTTTGTATTATTTCTATTGAGGATCCTTTTCACGAAGATGATGTGGAAGGGTATACGAAATTTACAAAACTTTACGGAAAGAACGGAACACGTCTTGAGGGTCTTCGTTTTCCGATTCAGAAAAAAGGGATACAGATTGTTTTAGATGACATCTCTGCGACGAATCCTATGTTAATTTACGCATTGAAACAGGCAGGATGCGGAAATTCTATTTTGATTAAGCTTAATCAAATAGGGACGGTAACTGAAACGATTAATGCCATCAAAATTACGGAAGGCAATGGCGTTCCATTATTGCAAAAGGAAAAAGATGGTAAAGAATATGCTGATTCCTATGGAACAAAAATTTCACATCGTTCTGGGGAAACTGAGGACACCCTTCTTGGAGATTTTGTTGTTGGAATGGGTGGTGGCCAGCTTAAAACCGGATCGGTAAATCGATCAGATAGAATGGGAAAATACAATCGATTGAAGAAAATAGCACATTTTTTAGAAGCGAATGTGGCCAAGAAGCGATCGTTATTAATTAAGCCGAAAGGTGAAATTATCATTACGGATGCTTTGGCAACAGATACCTATGATTCTAATGGGAATCCGACAGTAACGCTTGAACTTTATTTTTCTAATGGCAGTAAGCAGGAAGCAACGGTTCCTTCTGGAGCTTCAACTGGTAAAAGAGAAGCTCAAGAATTGCGAGATGGTGACAAAGAACACCATCGAGGAAAAGGAACTAAGAAAGCGACAAAAAATGCTGCAGACTTGGCGGAGAAAATATTAGTAGGAAAGAAGCTTTCAGAGCTGAACCAATTTGATGTTGATCAGGCTATGCTGAGAGACGAGTTAGAAAAAGGGAAAGTAAACAATTATCAAGAAATTAAAAAAAGAGGAAAAAATCCTATTATTAATTTAGAGCGAGATGAATATTTAAATACGGTTGAGCAACAGCTTTATAAAACAGAGAATGGGGCTAATGCAATGTTGGCTGTGTCTATGGCGTTTGCGAGAGCTAAGGCATATTCTGAAGGACTTGAGCTATTTCAATATTTTGCCGAATTGAAGAAAGAGCCAATGAGGCAGGATGAATTGTATGGTGTAAAGGTTCATTTTAATCCTCTTGATGCGAATGTTGTCTCCTCTGGAATACCTACAAATGTAAAAACATTAGATAGATCAGTATCTTTTCCACCTGTTGCCAGCGTTGGCGCAATCGACAACAATGAATCTCTTGGTGGTATTAGCATGAATTCTGGATTATTGGATCTTCAAATCAAGAGAGATAGCGCAGGTTCACCGCTTCCAATCAGTCAGCAACCGATTATGAATATGAATATTCAAGGGTTTAAATTTAATATTATGACAATTACGCCAATTACAACAACGTTGCCGATGTATTTGGGGATGAGTGATGGTGATTTGTCGATTGCAATGTTGTAAGATTTGATAGTTTAGTAATGTTTTAAAGGCCGCTGCTTAGCAGTGGCCTTTTTATTTTTTACCTTTTACCCGATACCGTTTTTCTGCTACAATCCAACTATGGAGAAAAACATTGCACTCGTTGGTTTCATGGGGTCAGGAAAGTCTGTTGTGGCCAAGCTCTTGGCCAAACAGCTTGGGCGTAAGCTTATCAGCACGGATCAGTTAATTGTTGAACGCGAAAGAATGGAGATTACGGATATTTTTTCGATTAAGGGAGAAAAATATTTTCGTGATGTTGAAGAAGATGTTGTCTTTGAGGTAAGTCAAGGCGAAGGACTTGTGATTGATTGCGGGGGCGGTGTTGTTTTAAGAGAACAGAATATAAATAATTTGCACTATAGAAGTATTATTGTTTATTTGAAAACCTCTTCAGAGGCTATCTATAGCCGGATTAAAGATCAGATGCATCGGCCGCTTTTAAATGTGGAAGATCCAAAATCTAAAATTGATGAATTGATTGCTCCACGCTTATCGTTTTATGAGAAAGCAAACTTGACTGTTGACACGTCTAAGAAAACAATTGATTTTGTCGTCGATGAAATTATAAAAAGTATTTCTCAATGACCGAACTTGATTCTCTCGTTATTCTAAATGCCATTTCTGGTCTTGGTCCAATTCGAATTAAAGAATTATTATCTTATTTTTCATCTGCCAAAGAAGTTTTATCAGCTTCTAAAAAAGAAATTCTTTCCTTAAAGCGTATTCCGGAAAATGTGGTAAAGAATATTTTAGAATTTAGACAAGATGAATTTCTAGAAAAAGAACATGCTTTAATTAAAAAACACGATGTTAATATTTGCGTGATCTCCCAAAAGCAATTTCCAAAAAATTTAAAAAATATTATTGATTCTCCGATTGTTCTTTATGTCAAAGGAACGTTTGATCCTGTGGATGCAAATGCGGTTTCGATTGTTGGTTCTCGACGAGCTTCGATTTATGGAATATCCATGGCAGAAAAATTTTCTATGCAGCTTTCCGATTTTGGTATCACCGTGGTATCTGGGATGGCACGGGGAATTGATTCGGCAGCTCACAGAGGAGCTCTGCGTGCCAAAGGAAGGACAATTGCCGTTTTGGGAAGTGGGATCGCACACATCTATCCTCCAGAAAACAAAGAATTAGCGCAAAGCATTTCAGGAAGCGGTGCCGTTATATCTGAGTTTCCAATGACGACAAAACCTTTAGCTGTAAATTTTCCAAGACGAAATCGCATCGTAAGCGGATTGTCTCTTGGCGTTATCGTGGTTGAGGCTGCTAAAAGAAGTGGTGCGCTCATCACAAGTGATTTTGCGCTTGAGCAGGGAAGAGAAGTTTTTGCGATTCCAGGAAAAGTAGATATGCCAAGCGCTCAAGGTACGAATAATCTTATAAAGCAAGGCGCAAAACTTGTTACTTCAGTTGAAGACATTTTAGAGGAGCTTCAGGTGGATCTTAAAAACGCTCGAGTAAAAATAATTGAAAGTAATGATCAAATTTCTCTAAAAGAGCTTAGTGATGTTGAACAAAAGATTTTTGGTCAAATTTCTTCTAAAGCTCTTCATTTAGATCAAATTCTAGAAAAAACAGGGCTTTCCATCTCTCAGATATCCTTAGGATTGCTTAGCCTAGAGCTAAAGCGGCTTATTAAGCAATTGCCCGGAAAACTGTTTGTCAGAACTTAAAAATCCTATATAATAGTCCTACTTATATTAATATGTATACACTAAAGGATTATTATGGCAAATTCACTTGTTGTTGTTGAATCTCCTGCAAAGGTCAAAACGATTAATAAAATCCTAGGCAAGAGCTTTAAAGTTGTCTCTTCGATGGGGCATTTAATCGACCTTCCTAAGTCAACGCTTGGTATCGATGTTGAAGACAACTTTAAGCCTAAGTTGATTATTATTCGTAGTAAGCAAAAATTTTTAAAAGCCCTTAAGAAAGAAGCTTTAAAAAAGAAAAATATCTATATTGCCACTGACCCTGATCGTGAGGGAGAGGCAATTGGATGGAATCTTGCTAAGGAAATTGGCGAAGGGAAAAAGGTCTATCGCGTGACATTCCACGAGATTACCAAGGACGCTGTTTTGAAGGCATTTGATCATGTGCGTGAATTTGATGAAAAGAAAATTGATGCACAAATAGCGCGTCGTGTTTTAGATCGATTAGTGGGATATCAGCTTAGTCCGCTGCTTTGGAAAAAAGTTGGTTCGGGCTTAAGTGCTGGACGTGTTCAATCTGTCGCGCTCAGGCTTATTGTTGAGCGTGATCGCGCCATCACTGCCTTTAATCCTCAAGAATATTGGCAGATGTCTGTTGATCTAAGAAAGACTGATAGTCAAGATATTTTAAATGCTTCGTTAGATAAGATTGATGGAGAAAGAATTGATTTAAAAAGTAAAGAAGAAACTGATCAAATTGTTAATGAGGTTAAGCAACAACAATTTTCTATTTCAGATGTAACCGAAAAAGAAGTGCGGCGAAACGCATTGCCACCTTTTATTACGAGTACTCTTCAGCAGGAAGCATTTAACAAGCTCAATTTTAATACAAGCCGAACAATGATGGTCGCTCAGCAACTTTATGAAGGCGTTGACCTTGGTGACGGAGAGACAATCGGTTTGATTACATATATGCGTACAGATTCTGTCAATATTGCTGATGAAGCCAAAAAAAGAGTCCGCGATTTAATTCAACAGCAATACGGCGAAGCGTATTTGCCAGAAAAGCCTAGCGAATATAAATCAAAAAAACGGGCACAAGAAGCTCATGAGGCGATTCGCCCATCCGATGTTTTTAGAAAACCAGAGGACATGCGGTCTTTCTTGACAGAGGAGCAGTATAAAATTTACGAGTTGATTTGGCGAAGATTTGTGAGTTGTCAAATGACACCAGCTGTTTATCTTCAAAAAAGAATTTTAATTAGTGCCGGAAAATTTGATTTTAGCGCATCAGCTTCTAGTTTAAAATTTGATGGATGTCTCGCCTTAGATCAGAGTTCAAAAGATAAAGATTCTGAATTGGATCTTTCTCAATTCAAAAAAGAGGATGCGCTTGATTTGGCTGATGTTTATCCCACGCAGCATTTTACAAAATCTCCGCCACGTTATTCTGAAGCTACGCTTGTTCGTGCGATGGAAGAAGGCGGCATAGGTCGACCGAGTACATATGCGCCGATTATTAAAACACTTGTTATGCGTAATTATGTATATCGCGAAAATGGATATTTTAGTTCAACAGAGTTAGGCTTTACCATCATAGATCTTCTTGTTGAGTATTTTCCGAGAATTATGGATATTAGTTTTACGGCGACCATGGAAGAGCGTCTTGATTTGATTGAAGATGGTGAGCTTGATTATGCGAAACTTTTAAATGAGTTTTATGCGCCTTTCAAAGAAGAGCTTGATTATGCGACAGAGAATATTGAAAAGATTACAACTTTAACTGATCATAAATGTCCTGAATGTCAGAAACCTTTAGCTATCAAATGGGGACGCAATGGAAAATTTTTAAGCTGTTCAGGATTTCCAGAATGTAAGCACTCACAATCATTTCTAACGGGGGTTAAGTGTCCTGAAGAAAATTGTGAAGGGGAATTAGTTGAGCGGCGTTCTCGAAGAGGGACGACTTTTTATGGGTGTAGTCGATACCCTGAGTGTACGTTTACTAGCAGGCAATTGCCTAAATAATACGAGATTATATGAATAGATATGTTGAAAAGTTTTTGTCATATCTTGATATTGAGAAAAATTATTCAAAACACACGATTTTAAATTATAAAATTGACCTAGAAGAGTTTTTTATTTTTTTGAAAGATACATCTATAGAGAGAGTTGATTATTTTCATCTGAGACGTTATTTGGCAAATCTGCGTACAAGGGAGTTTAAGCCAAGGACAGTGGCGCGTAAGCTTTCGGCTTTGAGAAGTTTTTTTAAATTTATTTATCGCGAAGGATTGATAGGAAAGAATCCTGCCACTCTTTTGATGACGCCAAAGCTGGATAAAAAATTACCACAATTTT
Organism: Candidatus Aceula lacicola; assembly: GCA_030765785.1. Lineage (GTDB taxonomy): Bacteria > Omnitrophota > Gorgyraeia > Zapsychrales > Aceulaceae > Aceula > Aceula lacicola. The sequence continues at coordinate 19,076 of JAVCCC010000032.1, forward strand.
TATCCGAAAAAGATGTTGAGCGCTTAATAGAGGGACCAAAAGAAAAAGATGAGCCAAATCTTCGAGACCGCGCTATTTTAGAAACACTTTATAGCACAGGTATGCGCGTTAGCGAACTTGTCTCTTTGGATTTAAATCGAGTTGATTTTATTAGCAATATTGTCAAGGTGGCAGGAAAAGGAAAAAAAGAACGTCTTATTCCTATAGGTGAAACAGCACTTAAAGTGATTCGAGAATATGTTGATAAAAGAAAGAATAAATCAGAAGCAGTTTTTTTAAATCTGAGAGGTGCGCGTCTGACAGATCGAAGCGTGCGCAATATTGTTGATAAGCATATTCGTCAGGCAAGCATTCAAAGCAAGATTTCTCCGCATGCATTAAGACATTCGTTTGCAACACATCTTTTAAATGCGGGAGCAGATTTACGTGCTGTGCAGGAGTTGTTAGGACACGTGAATCTATCAACGACCCAAATTTATACCCATATGACTACAGAGAAGCTTAAAAAAGTTTATGATAACGCGCACCCGAGAGCATGATGACCATATTATATAATTTAGCATTTTTTATTTTTTCAATTGTTTATTTGCCATATCTTTTGATTAAACGTAAATGGCATAAAGATTTTTCAATGCGTTTTGGATTTCTTAAAGATTTAGAAACTTCAAGCGCACCTCGTATCTGGATTCATGCTGTAAGCGTAGGTGAGGTTGTGGTGATCAAAAATCTTTTGGATGAAATTCGCCAAAGATATCCTGAGAATCCTATTGTGATTTCCGTTGTCACTCAAACAGGCTTTGAAATGGCACAAAAGATTTCAAGCCAAGAGGATCAGGTTATTTATGCGCCTTTAGATTTTAGTTTGTCAGTGCGCCGATACATTGATGCGATTAATCCGAGGATCTATATTAATGCTGAGACAGAGATTTGGCCAAATTTATTGACGCAATTGCATCGTCGCGGTGTCCCTATTGTTCAGATCAATGGACGCATTTCTGATCGAGCGTTTAAAGGATATCGATTTTTAAAGTCAGCGATTAGTCCAGTCCTTAATTATATTAGTTTTTTTTGTATGCAAAGCGATCTTGATGCTAGTCGAATTAAAGAGCTTGGGGCATCTCAAAAGCGTATCGAAGTCGTTGGCAATATGAAGTTTGATGATATCTTAGATTCTAATCAAAAAGAACTTCCAAATTCAATTGTTGATGACATTGAAGAGTTTTTTGTAGCTGGAAGCACGCATCCAGGTGAAGAAGAGATTATTTTAGATATTTTTAAGAAAACTAAAAGTCGTTTTGAGAATTTGCGTCTCATCATCGCTCCTAGACATCCTGAGCGCGCCAATGAGATTGTTGAGTTGGTTCAAAGAAAAGGATTCAGGGCGGTTAAATTTTCTCAGATGTACGATTTGATTATGGATCAAGAAACAGTTGTTGTGGTTGATACTATCGGACACTTGCGCTCATTGTATCGATTGGCAAAAGTTGTTTTTGTGGGCAAGAGTTTGACGGTGCAAGGGGGTCACAATATTATTGAGCCTGCGTATTTTGAGAAACCGATTATTATCGGTCCTTATATGCAGAATTTTAAAGATATTACAGCGTTATTTCTACAAAACAATGCCATTGTTCAAGTAAAAGATAAAAAGGAATTTGGAAAAGAGCTTGAACATCTTCTGGGGGATTCGGTGCTTTGTGAAGAACTTGGCGTGAGAGCAAGAGAGGTTATTGAGCAGTACCGAGGGGCAAGCGAAAAGACGTTCGACATGATTTCAATTATTTTGAGTAAGGCTAAGGAATGAAGAAATATCTTTATGAACTTATGACAGATCAGCGTAAAGATTGGCTAGCGCAAATCTTTAAGATCGTTTTGTTGGTTTTGTCTTTTTTGTATTGGGCGGGAATCAAAATAATTTTATGGATGTATCGTCAAAAGATTTTAAAGACAAAACGGTTGCCAAAGCCTGTTATTAGCGTCGGCAACATTACCATTGGTGGTGTTGGCAAAACGCCTTTAGTTCGTTTGATTGCAACAATGTTTCAATATCACAGCCTTAAGCCTGTGATATTGACTCGAGGTTATATGGCAAAGGGTACGGGTTCGGACGAAGCTGAGATGCTTAGAAGCCAACTAAAGGATGTTCCTATTTTAGTCGGAGCTAATCGATATCAGGTAGCTCAAGATTTTTTAAGAGCGAACAGAGCCGATATTTTTATTTTAGATGATGGATTTCAGCATTGGTCGCTTCTTAGAAATTTTAACATTGTTGCGATTGACTCAACGCGTCCGTTTGGAAATCTTTTTTTAATTCCGCGTGGAATTTTGCGTGAACCAATGGATTCATTGAAGCGAGCAGATATTTTTATTCTGACAAAAACAGATTTGGGAAAAGAGAATATAAAGAAAATTTGCCAGAAGATAAAGCAATTTCAGCCTGCAGCGGTTATTGTAGAGACAGTACATAATCCTGTGGCTTTAATTAATATTAACAATTCTGGAGACAGACGGGACACGTCTGCTATTTCGGGTCATTTGGCATGTCTTTTTTCAGGCATCGGAGATCCTCGATCTTTTGAAGGAAGCGTCGAATCTCTCAGGGTTGATATTAAAAAACATTTTATTTTTATGGATCATCATTGTTATTCTAAAGATGACATTGAGCGCATTGTTCATTATTGTCGAGTTCACAATATTAAAACATTAATTACAACACAAAAAGATGCTGCTCGATTGCCTGGGTTATTGCATTTATTCTCAAGGGAATTGAATGTTTTTATTTTGGAAATTGAGATGAAAATTTTGAAAGGAGAGCAAGATCTTGAAAAGCGAATTTTCTATTTTCTGGATCGTTAAGATTTTTGCTGCGTTTGTGCGTTGGCTTCCTGTGTCAGTTGCGCTTTGGTTGGGGCGTGTGATTGGGACGATAGGGTATCTTATAGATCATCGACATAAATCGCTTGCATATGCAAATTTAAAGATTGCATTTTCTTGTCAAAAAAAGACAAGCGAAATTAAAGGTATTTTAAAGAAGGTTTTTCAGAATTATGCGCAGAATTTTATTGAACTTTTGCGTCTTCCAAAGATTGACCCACATCAATATATTACGCTTGAGGGAAAAGAACATGTTGATGAAGCTTTGAAAAAGAACAAAGGACTTATCTTGCTTGCAATGCATTTTGGCAGTTGGGAGCTTTGTAACTTTATGAGCAAGCTTTTAGGTCATCCATATCGAGTTGTTGTCAATCCTCAAAAACGACATCAAAGGCTTAATGATTTGCTTAATTCTTATCGTCAGAAGGCAGGGGCAAGCCTTGTTGAGCCAGGTTCGGGAACGCGTGATTTTGTAAAAGCTTTGCGTAATAATGAAATTGTTGGAATGGTTGTTGACCAAGGAGGAAAAACAGGAAGTCTTACTAAATTCTTTGGAAGGGAATCTTCGATGTCTTTAGGCGCGATTAAAATGGCGTTAAAGCTAGGAGTCCCTGTTTGTTTTTGTACGATTGTCCGTGATCCTAAGGCTGCGCATCATAAGCTTAAAGTTTTTTCGCCGTCTCAGTTTGAGATAAGCGGTAATAGAGATCAAGATATCGCTGATAGTTTAAATAAAGTTGTTACTCAGATGGAAAAAGTTATTGTTAAATATCCTTCTGAGTATATGTGGTTTTATAAAATTTGGAAGTATTCAAAAGAATCCACCATTGTTGTCTTGAGCGATCAAAAATTTGGACATTTAAATCAGTCAAGGGCATTTTCTGAGAAAATTAAAAAGGCATTAGCGGAGCGATCTATTCGATGCCATATCGAGGTCATCGATGTTGAGTTTAAAGATGAAGCAAAAAAAACAATGTTTGCAGCACTTAGCTTTGCTATTCATGAAAAGACCTCACAAGGACGTCTTCGATATTTAAAATGGTTCTTAAAGCGTAAATCGTTTTTAGAGGTAATGAGCGTTAAAGGGGATTTTGTTGTATCATGCGGTTCGTCTATTGCAGGTGTTAATTATTTTCTATCTCAGGATTATCGTGCTAAAAGCATTGTTCTTCAGAAGCCAGGAATTTTAAGTTTTAAACGGTTTGATCTTATTCTTTTGCCAAAACATGATAAGAAAAGTTCTCAGCAGTATGGAGAAAATGTTGTCTTTACGAATTTGACGCCGAACCTTATTGATCAAGAGTATTTGCAAAGCCAAGCAAGCAGGTTGATGGCAAAGTTTCCAGACCTTCATCATCGCAAAAGTCCAACCATTGGCCTAATGATTGGTGGAGAATCAAAAAATTATTTTATATCAAATATTCAGGTTGAAAGTATTGTTGAGCAGGTCAAAGAGGTGGTTGAACAACGGCAAGGTCGAATTTTAGCAACAACTTCAAGGCGAACTCAAAAAGATGTTGAGATTGTCGTTAAAGCAGGATTGTCTGATTTTAATCAATGTCCGTTTTTGGTTATCGCGACTGAAAATAATGTGCCAGAAGCGGTTGGTGGTATTTTAGGAATTTCTGACATTGTTATTATTTCCTCAGACAGCATCTCTATGATTTCAGAAGCTGTTAGCTCTGGAAAAACTGTTATTGTATTTGATGCAGAAAAGAGAAAAGTTAATTACAGAGGAAAGCATGAAGTTTTTGCTGAGAATTTGTTTAAACAAGAACATATTTTGAGAGCGAAAACATATGAAGTTGGATTGGTTTTAAATAACGTCATTGAAAATAATATTAAAACTAAGCCTATTTGCGATCAACAAGTTTTGTTTGAGGCTGCACGCCAAATTATATGAGAATACTTCAAATTCTTCCAGAATTGCATGTCGGCGGTGTTGAAACAGGAACTGTTGACTTGTCTCGTTATTTAGTTGAACATGGACATCAGTCTTTTGTTGTGTCTAATGGAGGCGATCTTGTTTCAGATTTAGAAAAAACAGGGGGAAAACATTTTAAGCTTCCTGTGCATAAGAAAAATCTTTGGACTGCAATTTATTCAATTAAAAAGCTTAAAGAAATTTTTGTTGAAGAAAAAATTGATTTGGTTCATGTGCGTTCGCGCGTTCCGGGATGGATTGCATATTGGGCGTGTCGGAAAACAGGAACGCCTTTTTTAACAACATGCCATGGACACTATTCAAAGCATTTGTTTAGTCGTGTGATGGGGTGGAGTAAGTTTGTTATTGTTCCAAGTCAAGTCATTGGGCAGCACATGATTCAAGATTTTGGTGTTTCTTCAGAAAGTATTCGCTGTATCCCCAGGAGCGTGGACCTTCGTAAGTTTAATATTCCCCATAAGAGCATTTCTGGAGGATCAGAATACGTTGTTTCAATTGTGGGCCGTATTACCCCGCTAAAGGGGCATGAATATTTTTTAAAATCTATGGCGCGTGTTGTTCGGCACTTTCCGTATATTAAGATTTGGATCATCGGCGATGCTCCAGCAAAGAAGCAGTCGTACAAAGAAGGACTTGTTGCGTTAACTAGACGTCTTGGACTTTCGGATCATGTTGAATTTTTAGGGAATCGTCGAGACATTCCAGAGCTTTTATCAAAAACAGATGTTTTGGTTCTTTCGACAGTGACACAAGAATCGTTTGGTCGCGTGATTGTCGAGGCCCAAGCGGCAGGCGTCCCTGTTGTTGCGACAAAAGTAGGAGGCGTTGTTGAAATTATTGATCATGAAAAAACAGGACTTTTAGTTTTACCAAGGCATCCAGAAGAAATGGCTGATGCCGTTGTCCGATTGTTGGAAAATAAGGAGCTATCTGCGCAATTTGTTGCTAATGCAAAACAAAAAATATTATCGAATTATACGCTTGAACATATGGCGAGCCAAACGCTTGAAGTTTATGATGAGCTTTTAAAGAAAATTAACATTCTTGTTATAAAGATTAGTGCAATTGGTGATGTTATTCTTGCGACACCTTCTTTGCGTGCATTGAGAGAAAAATACCCTTTTGCTAAAATATATTGTCTTGTCGGAAGACAGGCTCGAGAGATTTTGCAGCGATGTCCATATATTGATGAGTTGATTGTTTATGATACAAAAGATAAGAATAGAGGGTGGTGGGGTATTTGGAAGCTCGCGAGGAAATTGAGAAAATATAAGTTAGACAAAACGATTGATTTTCAAAATAATCGAAAAAGTCACTTATTAGCATTTTTAAGTTTTTGTCCGCAGCGATATGGGTACAAGAATAAGAAGTGGGGGCATCTTTTGTCGAACGGCATTTTAGACGACGATGGTCCGATGCCAGCCGTTGCGCATCAGTTTCGTATCCTAAGAGAGATTGGCATTTCTCCTCAGAATCAATTTCTGGAATTGTGGCCATCCAAAGAGGATCAAAGAGAGGTTAAGGAACTTTTGCAGGGACAATGGGTCAATGAAGATGCCCAGCTTGTTGGGATTCATTTGGCTGCATCAGAGCGTTGGGCAACAAAATCTTGGGGCCTTGAATATATTGCACAACTTTGCGATATGCTGGCCGCGCAAAATATTCGAACTGTCATTACTGGATCAGAAAAAGATATTCCTTTGATGCAGAGACTTTCGAAAATTACAAAGGCAAAACCAGTTGATTGCGTTGGCAAAACAAGTGTTCTGCAGCTCGCTGCACTTATCAAGCGTTGTTGTGTTTACATTGCGCCTGATTCAGCACCGCTTCACATTGCAGCAGCCGTACGAACACCGTTTATTGCATTGTTTGGTCCAACGGATCCAGCGCGCCATATGCCACCTGCAAAAGAGTTTAGAATGCTTTTTCAACGCGTTGAATGCGCTCCATGCTATCAGGGTCAGTGTCCAATCCACACTCATGTATGTATGGAGAAAATAACACCAGATCAGGTTTTAGAAGAAGTCGAACAGTTGATGCAAATACGAGCAAGATTATGAACATTTTAATTCTAACAACACATTTTAATACTGGCGGCATCACAAGCTATATTTTAACTCTAGCAAAGGGTCTGACGAGAAATGATCATAAGATTTTTGTTATATCGAGTGGTGGAAATATGGTTGGTGATCTTGAACGGGCAGGTGTTAAGCATACATACTTTGATATTCGCACGAAATCAGAGGTAAGTCCAAAACTTTATCGAGCGCTGCCTAAGTTGATGCGGTTTGTTAAAGAAAATAATATTAATGTTATTCACTCGCAAACAAGAATTACGCAAATATTAGCTACAATTTTAACTAAAATAACCCAGGCTAAGCACGTATCAACATGTCATGGATTTTTTAAAACACGTTTATTTAGACGAATTTTTCCATGCTGGGGAGATGCGACAATTGCAATCAGCCGTCAGGTTGAAGATCATTTGATTCATGATTTTCATGTTTCGTCTGATAAGGTTTTTTGGGTTATTCATGGTATTTCATGTGATTTAAAACCTTTGAATCAAAAAGATCTTTTGGAAAGACGACAAGAGTTCGGAATTGCACATGGTCCTTTGGTAGGAATTATCGCTCGGCTATCAGGTGTAAAGGGTCATGATATTCTGATTAATGCTATGCGTAAAGTTGTTGATGAAAAAAAGGATGCACGGCTTCTTGTTGTTGGTCGAGGAAAAACAGAAGAGCCTTTAAAGGCCATGACCGAGAATTTAGGCCTAGAGAATAATATTGTTTTTTTGCCTGTTGTTAATCAGGTAGATGCTATTTTGCCCATTTTAGATATTTTTGTCATGCCGTCTCGACAAGAAGGTCTAGGTTTGTCTGTCATGGAGGCGCAGGCGCAAGGTTTGCCTGTTGTTGCTTCAAAAGTTGGAGGAATTCCGAGTCTTATTGAAGATGGTACTACAGGAATTCTTGTGCCACCAGAAAACGTAGATGCGTTAGCTGAGGCTTTGATGTATTTAATTGAAAATCCAGATCAAGCAAAGCAGATTGGCCAGAGAGCTAAGATTTTTGCTAAAGAAAATTTTTCTGTTGGACGCATGATTGATCAAACGTATGCTGTTTTTAAAAAGGTTTGTGGAAAATAAATGAAAAATATTCTTGTTGTTAATGTTAACTGGCTAGGTGATGTTATTTTTTCATCACCAGCATTTAAAGCGCTTAAAGAAAAATATCCGGATAGTCGTATCACATGTTTGGGTGTGCCGAGAGTTGTCGAGGTCTTAAGTCATATCGAGGGAGTCGATGATATTTTTTGTTATGAAGAAAAAGGATGTCATGCGAGTCCGTTGGGAAAGCTGAAATTGATCGGACAACTTCGGAAAAAACGCTTTGATATCGTTTTTTTGTTTCACGGGTCATTAACGCGTTCCTTATTGGTTTTTATGGCAGGAATTTCAATTCGTGTTGGCTACAACACTAAGAAGAGAGGTGTCTTCTTAACGCATAAAGTCGAGCCATTAAGCGGCATTGTTCATCGAAGTGATTTTTATTTAAACGTTATTGAGTCTTTTGGAGTTGCGGTTAGCGATAGAGAATACCATTTGATGGTTTCTGGTGAGGACGTTAAATTTTCTGAGAAAATTTTTCATGATAATAAAATAGAAGACAATGATTTTGTAATTATTTTAAATACGGGTGGCAATTGGGATTTGAAACAATGGCCTGAAAAGAAGTTTTCTTTGCTTATTAATAAAATAGTTAAAGAATCTCAGGCTAAAGTAGTTATAGTCGGTGCGCTAAAAGATGCTGAGCGTGTTAAAAGAATTATTGCTGACACAGGGGTGGATGTTGTTAATTGTGTTGGGCAAACAAGCTTTTCGCAGCTTATGGGAATTATGCAGAAAGCAAGTGTGGTCATTTCAGCGGATTCAGGGCCTTTACATGTGGCAAGCAGCATTGGAACGAATACAATTGGGCTATTCGGGCCAACGAGTCCGAAAATTACGGGCCAACGTGGGTTGGCAAGAAATCAGATTGTTTTTAATGATGTTGGGTGCAACAAAAAACCATGTTACAACCTAGCTTGCCAAGATAATGTTTGTATGAAATCAATTACAGTGAGAGATGTTATTGAAAAGATTAGAGAAATACGAAATTAAAAAGATCCTGGTCATTAGCTTAAGTAATATCGGAGATGTTATTTTAACCTGTCCGGTTATTGATGCGCTTTTGCATCGGTTTCCGCTTTCTGAAGTTTCGGTTGTCGTTGGGCCTAAAGTCAAAGGCCTTTTTGATGGAAATCCGCACATTAAAGATGTTTATGTATTTGATAAGCATCAGCCGTTTTACAAGATGGCGAGCTGGGCCTTTTGCTTAAGAAAGAATCGTTTTGACATGGTCATTGACTTAAGGAATACAGCATTGTCTCTTATTTTAGCTCCGAGGTATTCCACGCCGCTTAGGGCGCATAAGGCGTTAGGGCACATGAAAGATAAGCATTTGAGTCGGCTTTATAGCGTTGTTAAGGACGCCGTACCGTGCAAAAACCATCATGCGATTTTTGTTGATTGCAATACTCAGGTAAAGGCAGATGAAATTATAAAAAATCAAATTGGTCGAGATTTAACCTATTGTATTATTGGCGCTGGAGCAGCTGATCAAAAAAAGCAGTGGACGCAAAAAGGTTTTGTTGAAATCTGCGATTGGCTTTTTGAGAAATATGGATTAAAGAGTGTTTTTGTTGGTGATCAAAGCGATTTCTTTCGTGCTGAAAATATTATAAAAGAAACGAAGACCGGAGGTGTTAATCTTTGCGGACTTGCCAGTCTTTTAGAATCTTCTTGGATTTTAAAACATAGTCGTTTTGTTCTTTCGAATGATAGTGCGGTTATGCATATGGCAAGTTATTTCGATATTCCTACTGTTGGGCTTTTTGGCCCAACAGATGCAAGAAAATATGGTCCGTGGGGCGAAAATGCAGCTGTTGTTCAGAGTCCGTGCACGGTAGAGAATCAACAGATGGTTATGGCAGAAATTCTTCCGAAGAAGGTTAGAGAGGCAATTGAGAAGTTGTTATGACAAAAAAACAATATTATAAAAATATTTTAATTGTTCGCACAGATCGCATCGGAGATGTGGTTTTAACAACGCCAGCGATACAGGCTTTAAGAGAGACTTTTCCAAGTGCAAAGATTTCGATTCTCGTTACACCTCAAACAAAGTCGATTGTTGAAGGGAATCCATATTTAGATGAAGTTATTGTTTATGATGCAAAAAGTAAAGATAAAGGATTTTTTGGTTTTTGGTATTTTGTTTTTAAGTTGATGAAAAAACATTTTGATTTGGCGATTAATTATCATCTTAAGAATCGAACAAATGCCTTGATTTTTCATGCTTGTATTCCATGCCGGGTTGGTTTTGAGAACAAAAAAATGGGATTTTATCTAAACCGAACAATTTCCGATTCAAGAATTGAGGGCATAAAACATGAATCTGAATATTGTCTTGATCTTTTAAAAGATTTAGGGATTGACACAGCTAAGAGATATCTGCTATGCGTTTCTGTTCAGCAAGACTCTGAACAATGGACAAAACAATTATTCCAAGAGCATAATATTTCATTAGAAGATAGAGTTGTTGCCGTTCATCCAGGCGCAAGTTGTATTTCAAAAAGATGGCCTCCAAAACGTTTTTCAGAAGTTATTGAGCAAATTTCGTTAAAATATAAAGCAAAAATAATTTTAATTGGATCTGGGGATAATCGACTCATTGCGCGAGAGGTTCTTATTGGAACACGGGCGCCTGTGATTGATTTAACTGGAAAAACATCAGTGAGTCATTTGATTAGTCTTTTGAAAAGATGTTGTCTTTTGATTTCAAATGATTCTGGACCAGTACATTTGGCGGCAGGCGTTGGGACGCCAGTCGTTTCTATTTTTGGTCGTAACCAGCCTGGGTTATCTGTTATGCGTTGGCGACCGCTAGGTCATAAAGATATTTCACTTCATAGAAGTGTAGGTTGCAAGCAATGTTTGGCGCATAATTGCCAAATAGGATTTCGATGCTTAGATGCTATTAAAGCTGAAGATGTTGTTGATGCAGCTGATCGGATTTTAAATTCTTAATTTAAGAAATAAGAGAAAATATTAATCTTGGAAAAAAAGGAAATATTATGAATGAGCAAATAAACAAGCGTGAATTTATTCGTATTCCAGATTCTTCAGAAATTGCTTATGAGAGCGTGTCATCTGGAAAAAAGAAAAAGACAGAAACAAAGAATATTAGTGAGCAGGGTATTTGTTTCTTTAGTGAGGAAAAGTTTGATTTAGGTTCTATTGTTGAGGTTTCTCTAGCACTTGAGCGTTTAGAATTTTCCTTTACATCAAAGGCGGTGGTGCGATGGGTTAAGGAAATTGTAAGAAATCATCGCTATGAAATTGGAGTTAAATTTATTGATATTTTAGAAATTGAAGCAAGAAAGCTTATTAACTACATTAATTCGGCTAAGCGTCTTGATAAATATGTATAGAAGAGCAAAGGTAATATCGAAAATTTCTATTTTCGGGATAAATTTGTCCGGCAAGCTTACGTTCGCAAAAAGCTCTGTAAGTTTAGGGCTTATTTAAAGGAGTTTTTTATATTTTTTGGCGATGTTTTTTATGGGCTTGCCATTGTGTCGCTTTTAGTAAAAAGAAATTAAGAAATTTATGGGGTGAGATATGAGTCAAGAAAAAGTTCTTATTGTTGAAGATGAAAAGGAGTTGAGAGTCTTGATTGCTCAGTCGATTGAGAAGCTTGATTACCAGGTGTATCAAGCAGGTGATGGTGAAGAGGCTCTTAAGGTTGCAGAGCAAGTTCTGCCAGATCTCATCATCACGGATGTTGTCATTCCAAAGAAAGATGGAAATCAGCTTCTTAAGGATATTCAAAAAACAGCGTTTGGTAAAAATATTCCTTTTATTATTATGACAGCAAGAGCTGGAATGCGGGATTATTTTGAAGTTTTAGAGGGGGTTTGTGGGTTTTTGGAGAAACCGTTTAAAATGAAAGAATTAGTCTTAATGATAGAGGAAATTTTTACCGGGAATTCAAAGCGGGGTGGCGCGAGGTTCAAGAATAAAAAGAATATTAAGACTAAAATTGATAAAGAAAAGATTGCGATTAAAGACGAGGCTATTGTTAAAAGTGAGATTCTTAAACACGAAGAAAATGTTAGTCATGATGATCATTCGTTATCTTTAGGAGAAAAGAAGGAAGGCGTTAAGGAAAATAAAAAGGAAGAGTGTTTTTCTGAGGATTTTTTTATTGGTAAAAGAAAAATTCTTGTTCTTGAGAATGAGAAAAATGTTTTTCAGTATTTTAAAGCATTTTTTCCAGAAGATGCGTATGCTATAGAGCTTGTAACTTCGTCAGATCATATCGCTGGTCGCGCAAAAGAATTTATGCCTGATTTGATCATTCTGAAACATATTGTTGGTCAGGCAAATAGTGAAATCGTTGCAAATTATTTAAGAGAAACTTTTGCTCTTCAATGGACACCGATTATTATTTACGATAGAATTATTGATCGCGTTTCTGGCGATCAGAGCATGCCAGCGCATTCCAAAGAATTTAGTCTAAACTCGGAAGGCAAAGAATTAATCAAAAGAATTAAAGAATTGCTTGGCGTATAGCTTTTTAATCGATAGGAGAATGATGAGTATTGTTATTCATTTTTTAGGGGTTTTTGTTCTTATGGCTTTTTGGGCAGCTGTTTTGTCTTTTGTTCCAATCACTTTTTATCTTCTTGCAAAAAATCCACCAATTCAAAAAATTGATCGAACTCGTTCAAAAATGATTTTTATTTTAAATCAAGAATCGTATCTTAAAAAAGCTCGAAAATTACGAATAAAGACAATTTTGCTTACTTATACACTTTCTTTAACGATCCTTTTTGGTGTACATTCTTTTAATTTAAGATCTCATGGCACAGGAATTGGTCCATTTGATATTTTGTCAGCTTTGTCTATTGTTTTCTTCGGGTTTTCAATTTTTTCCTATGTGCCAATTTCAGTTTATTTGGCGCTGCGGAATCCTTGGAAAGATAAAGATGAAGGAGTCTGTTTAACTAAAATATATATTAGCTATGGTGTGGCGATTTTGTGTTTTTCAATCGCTTTTGCTTTATTTTGGCTAAAAAAACATAGCATCTCTTTCGGACTATTTCAGATCGTAGCTCCCTTAGGCTACATGCTTCTTTCCTCTGTTTTTGTGGCGTATTTGCCAATTCTTTTGTATATTTCTTTACGTATTGGAAATATTTCTCGTCAGAAGAAAATACATCCAAATATAATTTTTATTATTTACAGTCTTAGTTTTTTATTATCTTCTGCGGTATATGTTGCTTCTTGGATCAAGTCTCGAGGAGCAGGGTTAGAGAATCTTTTTTAAAAAGGAGAAAACAATGTTAAAAAAAAGAATTTATTTTGGAATTTTTAAAGTGGTGGCAGTATTTTTATTTTTTGCGATTGCTCTATTTTTTGTCGCGGCTAATGTGTCTGCACAGGATAAGTCTGATATTGATCTTTTCGTCAAAGGAAATAATCGTTTTGCTTTGAATCTTTACGGGGAACTTAAAAGCGATGAAGGAAATTTGTTCCTCTCACCTTATAGCATTTCAACAGCGCTTGCCATGACATTTGAAGGGGCTGCTGGGGAAACCCAAAGGCAAATGGCTGATGTTTTGCATTTTGATATGTCGAAAAATCGGGTAGGGCGAGCATTTCTTTATTTAGCGCAAGGTTTATCAGCCTCGGCAAATTCAGATGGATACGAGCTTAATATTGCGAATGCGCTTTGGGGAGAAAAAACCTATACGTTTTTACCAGAGTTTCTTAATCAAACAAAGGAATTTTATGGTGGAGCGCTTCGTAATCTTGATTTTTTAAATGAAACGGAGAAGTCACGTCAGATAATTAATGCTTGGGTTGAAGAGAAAACAAAAAATAAGATTAAGAATCTCATCGGACCAGGAGTGCTTAGTCCTGCAACAAGACTTGTTTTGACTAACGCTATTTATTTTAAGGGAGATTGGATGACTCCTTTTAAGAATTCAGATACATTTGACAGACTGTTTTATTTTTTATCAGGCGAGAGTGCCTCTGTGCCAACAATGAATCAAATGGCACATTTTAATTATGCAGAGGATGGAGATGTTCAAGTTTTGGAAATGCCGTATAAGGGAAATCGTCTTTCTATGGTGATTATTTTATCGAAGGAAAGAGATGGCATCAGTGCATTAGAGCAGAAGTTGACTGGTCAGAATTTAGCAAAATGGATTTCGAGTCTGAAATCGCAAGATGTGAATGTTTCTTTGCCAAAGTTTGAGGCAACAGTTGAATTTTCTTTAGCGAAGACTTTAGAGGGAATGGGCATGAGAGATGCGTTCTTACCTGTAGCCGATTTTTCTGGTATGAGTGGGAATAAAGATCTTTTCATTAGCGATGTGATTCATAAAGCATTTGTTAAAGTTGATGAAAAAGGCACAGAGGCAGCAGCAGCAACGGCTGTTGTAATGACTTTTAAGGGAGTGATGATGCCGCAGGAAACAAAGAAATTTACAGCAGATCATTCTTTTATTTTTATGATTCGAGACATGCAAACTAAAAGTATTCTATTTATTGGTCGCATTATGGATCCGAGGAGCTAAAAAGGAGAGGACAATGTTAAGAAAGACAATTTATTTCTTTGTATTTAGAAAATTTGCAGCATTTTTATTTTTTACGATTGCTTTATTCTTTGTCGCGGCTAATGTGTCTGCACAGGATAAGCTGGATATTGATCTTCTCGTTAAAGGTAATAATCGTTTTGCTTTGAATCTTTATGGAGAGCTTAAAAGTGATGAAGGAAATTTGTTTTTTTCACCTTATAGCATTTCAACAGCATTGGCTATGACATTTCAAGGCACTGAAGGCCAGACACAAAGAGAGATGGCTGATGTTTTGCATTTTGATATGTCGAAAAATAGGGTAGGGCGAGCATTTCTTTATTTAGCGCAAGGTTTATCAGCCTCGGCAAATTCAGATGGATACGAGCTTAATATTGCCAATGCGCTTTGGGGAGAAAAAACCTATACGTTTTTACCAGAGTTTCTTAATCAAACAAAAAAGTTTTATGATGGCGGGCTTCATTCAGTTGATCTTATAAATGAACCTGAGAAAACACGTCAGGTAATCAATGCTTGGGTTGAGGAAAAAACAAAGAATAAAATTAAGGATCTTATTGGACCAGGGGTGCTTAGCTCTACAACAAGACTTGTTTTGACTAACGCTATTTATTTTAAGGGAGATTGGATGACTCCTTTTAAGAATTCAGATACATTTGACAGACTGTTTTATTTTTTATCAGGTGATAACGCCCCTGTGTCAACAATGAACCAGACGGTACATTTTAATTATACAGAAGATGATGATGTCCAAGTTTTGGAAATGCCTTATAAAGGAGATCGCCTTTCTATGATGATTCTTTTGCCAAAGAAAAGAAATGGCATAAACGCATTAGAGCAGAAATTAACTGTCCAAAAAATAGAAAATTGGATTTCAAACCTAATCTTTCAGGAAGCAGATGTTTCTTTGCCAAAGTTTGAGACAACAGTTGAATTCTCATTAGCAGATATTTTGGAAAGAATGGGTATGAGAGATGCTTTCTCGGGTGCAGCTGATTTTTCAGGAATGACAGAAAACAAGGATCTTTTTATTGGTGCTGTTATTCACAAAGCATTTGTTAAGGTTGACGAAAAAGGAACAGAGGCAGCAGCAGCAACAGCAGTTGTGATGGAAAATTTGGCTATAATGCCACAAGATATTAAAAAATTTAACGCAGACCATCCATTTATCTTTATAATTCGAGATATGCAAACTAAAAGTATTTTATTTATTGGTCGCATTATGGATCCGAGGAGTTAAGAAAATGAGCAAAATTAATGAATTAATTGAATGGGATTTCTTAGGTTCACATTGTAGCCTTTATATAAAGCATTTTGTCGATGAAGAGGGAAAGAAGGGCGTGACCATGATTTTTGAAGATGTAACCAAGGAAAAAGTAACTGAAATTGTGATTCCAGCGCGAAAATATCCAACATTTTTACGTATCATCAATGATGGCAATCGGTATTCAAATAGCATCATTTAGTAGTTTTAATATTGACCTTTATTTCTTTGACGCTTTTGGGAAACTATGCTAAAATCCTTCGTTTAGAAGAGCTCCATATGTATATCTATTATTAATTATAAAAATTAGGAATTTTCATAACATGAATGATTTCAACAAGATTATTGCGTGCTTTAAGGGTAAAAAGATACTCGTTGTGGGAGACGTGATCCTGGATCAGTATATTACGGGTAGTGTTTCTCGTATTTCTCCTGAAGCGCCAGTTCCAGTTGTTAAACAAGAAGGACAGCCTCATTATACGCCAGGTGGGTCAGCTAATGTGGCGAATAATTTAAGCGCTTTAGGAGCGAAGGTTTTTTTGGTTGGTCGAGTTGGCCAGGACAGAGAAGAAAAGATTCTTAAAAAAGAGCTTAGAAAGCGCAAGATTGATGTTACAGGGCTTTTTGTAAACAAGAATGTTCCTACGGCCATTAAAACTCGGATTATTGCCCAGCATCAGCAGCTTGTTCGTGTTGATCGAGAGGATACATCTGTGCATAGCGCTGATGGCGTTGCAAATAAAATTCTTCATTTTATTGAAAAGAAAATTAAAAATATAGACGCTGTTATTATTTCAGATTATGGTAAAGGCGTGGTTACAAAGCCGCTTGTGACTAAGCTTTGTGCGCTTGCTCGTCAAAATAAGAAAGTGATTACGGTTGATCCAAAGGTTGAACATTTTAATTTTTACAATAAAGTGACATGTATTACGCCGAATAAAAAAGAAGCAGAAAATGCAATCCGCGATATTATTATTTCTCACCATAAAGGGCGAGCTCTTAAAATTAAAGACGATAAGCTTATAAGTTTAAAAGATGTTAGAAAAGCAGGCTCTGAGATTTTATCTCATTTAAGTCTTGAATCGCTTTTAATTACTCTTGGTGAAGAGGGTATGTATTTGTTTGAAAAAGGTAAAGAGCCATTTTTAATTCCAACGAAAGCTAAGGAAGTTTTTGATGTTTCAGGTGCAGGGGATACGGTTATTTCAGTTTTAACATTAAGCTTAACGGCAGGTGCGACTAAACAGCAAGCGGCACTTTTAGCAAATTATGCTGCAGGCGTTGTTGTTGGAAAAACAGGTGCCGTTGCTATTAAGCCTAAAGAAATTTTAGACGTTATTGATGAGGCAAATCAATGAGATCAATTGGAGTGATTCCTGCTCGATATGGATCAACAAGACTAAAAGGGAAGGTGTTGGCTGATATTTTTGGTAAACCTTTGATTCAGCATGTTTGGGAGCGGGCGAAGAAATCTAAGTTGCTGGATGATCTCATTATTGCTGCTGATGACGAGCGTGTAAGCCAAGTGTGCGAAGGATTTGGCGCTAAAGTTGTGATGACAGATAAAGAATGTGCATCCGGCTCTGATCGAATTGCGCAAGCCGTTAAAAATATAGATGCAGGCATTGTGATTAATATTCAAGGTGATGAGCCAATGCTAGACGCATCGATTATCGATGGACTTGTTGATGTTCTTAAAAAAGATAAAGATGTGCAGATGTCGACGGCTGTTGTGAAAATGAGAAAATCAAAGGACGCACAAGATTCTAATGTGGTTAAAGCTATTGTTGATCGAAAAGGGTATGCGATTTATTTTTCTCGATCACCTATTCCATTTGATCGGGAGGGCAAGGGTGCTCAGTATTTTAAGCATTTGGGATTCTATGGATATCGAAAAAGTTTCTTACTTGGATTTAAGGATCTTCCACCATCTGTCTTAGAGCAAGCTGAAAAGCTTGAGCAGCTTCGTGTTATCGAAGCTGGATATAAAATTAAAGTGATTGAGACAGAATTTGATACGATCGCTGTTGATACAAAAGAAGATTTGAGTAAAGTTAAAAAAGCTCTCAAGAAGAGTGGAGGTAAATAATTTATGTCTAAGATTATTAAAGTTGGAAATATTTCTATTGGCGGTAAAAATCCGTTTGTTTTAATTGCAGGACCATGCGTTATCGAAGGGCGTACATTTTCTATTCAATTAGCAAAAGCGCTAAAGAAGCTTGCCTGTGAATGTAAGGTTCCATTTATTTTTAAAGCAAGTTTTGATAAAGCTAATCGAACATCTATTAATTCTTTTCGAGGACCAGGGCTTAATAAAGGGTTGGCCATTCTTAAAGATATTAAAGAAAATGTCGGTGTTCCTGTCTTAAGTGATATTCATAATGTTGATCAGGTTCAAGAAGCAGCCAAGGTTTTAGATGTTATTCAGATACCAGCGTTTTTATGTCGACAGACAGATTTGGTCGTTGCCGCCGCAAAAACAAAGAGAGTGATCAACATTAAAAAAGGACAATTTTTAGCCCCTTGGGATATTACGCAAGTTATTAAAAAAATTGAATTTGTGGGAAATAAAAAGATTCTTTTAACTGAGCGTGGCGTAAGTTTCGGATACAATAATTTAGTGAGCGATTTTCGTTCACTCAATGTGATGGCAAAAACAGGTTATCCTGTTGTGTATGATGCAACTCATAGCGTTCAGCAGCCTGGCGGATTAGGTGCTGTCTCCGGCGGAAATAATGAATATGTGCCTTTGCTGTCTCGTTGCGCTGCCGCTGCAGGTATTTCTGCGCTCTTTGTTGAGGTGCATCCTCATCCAAAGCAAGCATTGTCGGATGGACCAAATTCCTTGGCTCTAGCTAAATTAAAAGAACTTTTAAAGACATTAACGCAAATTGATCATATTATTAAAAAGTAGGGTGAAAAAATGGTTTTAAAACGCGCAAAATCAGTATTAGATATCGAAGCTCAATCCATTAAAGATTTAAAAAAGAATCTTGGAAAAGATTTTATTAAGGCAATTGATTTACTTGCAAGTTGTAAAGGGCGTGTTGTAGTTTCTGGTATGGGAAAAACAGGTCTTATTGGGCGAAAGATTGCAGCTACAATGTCTTCGACAGGAACTCCAAGCACATGGTTACATGCTGCTGAAGCGCTGCATGGAGACTTAGGGCAAGTGACAAAGCAGGATGTTGTTATTTTAATTTCACATAGTGGAGAAACAGAAGAGACGAAGAGACTTATTCCGTTGATTAAGAGAATTAAAATAAAATCAATTGCTTTAACAGGTAATTCTCAATCATCGTTAGGAAGATATTGCGATGTTACGCTCAACGTTGGTGTCAAGAAAGAGGGTTGTCCTCTCGGGTTGGCGCCGATGGCATCAACAACAGTAACGCTTGCTATGGGTGATGCTTTAGCTGCTTGTCTAATTGATCGTAAAGGATTTAAAAAAGAAAATTTTGCATTTTTTCATCCCGGAGGTTCTTTGGGACGTAATTTGCTTTTAAGAGTAGAAGATATTATGCGTACTGGCAAGTATTATTCGATTGCGAAACCTGACGCAAAAGTAAAAGATGTCCTTTTGGCAATCACAAGAGCTCGATGTGGATCAGCTTGCATTGTCGACAACAAGGGAAAGCTGAGAGGGATTTTTACAGACGGTGATTTAAGACGACATTTAAAAAGTGATGCGAATCTTTTGAATGCGCAAATTAAAAATGTCATGACAAAGAGCCCAACAACTGTAAGTAAAGATCAGCTTGCGGCAGAAGCAATGCGGACATTGCAGGAAAAGTGCATTGATGAGGCGCCAGTTATTGATCGTAAAGGAAAATCAGTTGGACTTTTAGATGTTCAAGATTTATTGAAAGCAGGCATTGTTTAAGATGGCAATATCAAAATTATTAAAAGAAAAGATTAAAAAGATTAAAGTTCTCGTGATGGATGTCGATGGTGTTCTGACAGAGGGAAAATTGATTTTTGATGGACAGGCGAGAGAATTAAAAGCTTTTAATGTTCAAGATGGCTATGGAATCGTTATTTTGAAACGAGCAGGAATTAAAACAGTGATTATTACGGCTGGAAATTCGAAAGTTGTAAAAGTTAGAGCAGATTATTTACATATTGATAAGCTTTATTCTGGCGCATATCCAAAGATTATTTCTTATGAGAAATTACTGAAATTTTTTAAGGTTAAGGATTCAGAAGTTTGTTTTGTTGGCGATGATTTGACAGATTGTCAAATTCTAAAACGTGTTGGGCTTGCAATTTCTGTCAAGAATGCTGTTGCGGAAGTTAAAAGGATAACGGATTATACGACGAAACGTTGTGGTGGTGATGGAGCGATTCGAGAAGTGATTGAGCTTCTTTTAAAGACGCAGGGCAAGTGGAATTCTTCTATTGCTCAAGATTTATAAATGAAAAAAAATACTTTTTTCTCTATTTTTATTTTTGTTGGTGTGTTATTTTGTGCTTCTTGCTTTGCTCAAGAGGGTGCGCAGGAATTTGAAGGGTTTGATTTAGTGGGTTATGGTGAAGGTGGCGAAAAGGCTTGGGATTTAAAAGGTGATACAGCGATAATTGAAGGCGATAATGTAAGCATTACAAATGTTGACGCAAATTCATATGGTAAAGAAAATATGAATGTTGTTGCAGAGGTTGGTAGGGTTGATAAAAAAAGTGGTAACATGCGCCTTGAAGACAATGTGGTGGTTACATCAGAGACAGGCATGCAGCTGTTAACCGATTCTCTTGATTGGCAGAAGGATAAAGATTTGGTAACGACACAAGATGATGTGTTGATTTTGCGTGACAATATGAAAGCGACTGGAAAAGGTGCGACAGCTCGTCCAGGCTTAAACGCTGCACAGCTTAATAAAGATGTTAAGGTTGAGTATGAGCCTGCTCCAGAAGATGGCATGGAAGGCACTGTTACGATTACGTGTGATGGTCCGATGGAAGTTGATTACGAGAATCAAACTGCTTTTTTTAGTGATAATGTTGTTGCGATTCAAAATGATCGCAAGATTGTTGCCGATCGAATGGAATTATTTTTTGATGGGGAAACAAAAAAGATTAAAGAAATGATTTGTATCGGCAATGTTTTGATTGTTCAGGGAGAGAATACTTCTTTTTCTGATCGAGCGATTTATAAGGCACAGGAACAAAAAATTGTTTTATCAGGTCGGCCAAAACTCCTTATGCACATAGAATAAGACGAGGACAGCGATGTATCTTTTGGAAACTAAGAATTTAGTTAAGATTTACGGTGGACGTCGAGTTGTTGATGGGCTGAGCATCAGAGTTGGGCGCTCAGAGATTGTTGGACTTCTTGGTCCTAACGGAGCAGGAAAAACAACCACATTTTATATGACAGTTGGTATTATTAATCCTGATGAAGGTCAGGTTCTTTTTGACCAGGAAGACATAACAAGAAAACCGATTCATGATCGTTGTCACTTAGGGATGGGATATTTAGCACAAGAGCCATCTATTTTTCGAAAACTTACTGTCGAAGAAAATATTATGGTTATTTTAGAAACATTAAGAATTAGTCCTCGAGAACGAAGACGACGACTTAATAATCTTTTAGAAGAATTAAATATTGGGCATTTAGCAAAAAGTAAGGCTTTTACGCTTTCTGGTGGAGAGAGAAGGCGTCTTGAGATTACGAGAGCGCTTGTAACAAATCCGTCGTTTTTATTATTGGATGAACCATTTTCTGGCATTGATCCTATTGTTGTTGCGGAAGCGCAAGAAATAATTAAGGATTTAAGAAGTAGAGGTTTGGGGATTTTATTGACGGATCATAATGTCAGAGAAACATTGTCGATTACAGATCGAGCGTATTTAATTGCGGATGGACGTGTTTTAATTTCTGGAACGGCTGATGATCTTGTTAATGATCCGAAGGCGAGACAGATTTATTTGGGTGATAAGTTTAGGATGTAACATTTTAAAAAAAAGGATAAGTGGAAATAGAGATGAAAGTAGAATTAAAAAAGATTGATGCAACAAAAAGAGAGCTTAAGTTTGAAATTTCTAAAGAGCGTGTTTCTAAGAAAATGGAGGAAGTTTTTAAGGAAATTACAAAGGCTGCGAAAGTAAAAGGGTTTCGTCCAGGGAAGGCGCCTCGCCATATCATTGAAGCAGAGCATGGAAAATTAGCTCAAGAAAAAATGATGGAGGAGCTGATCCCCGAATCTTATCAAGAAGCCTTGCAGAAAGAGAAGCTAAATCCAATTGATTTTCCTGAGATTTCAGATGTTAAAAATAAAGACGGTATTTTAACATTTAAAGCGTCTCTGGATATTCAGCCAGAATTTACTGTTAAAGATTATAAGGGCATTAAAGTTAAAAAGAAAAAATCTGAAGTAACGGATGATGAAATTAAGAAAACGTTAGATTTTTTTAAGACGGCTCAAGGAAAAGATAAAAAGGATATTAAGATTGATGATGAATTTGCAAAAGGATTAGGATATCCAAGCTTAGATGAGATGAGGTCGTCTTTTAAGAAACAGATGGAAATTGAAAAAGAACGACAAAATCGTGCTGATGTTGAAAATCAGATTGTTGATTTTCTTGTTAAGAATACAAAGCTAAGCGTTCCTAAAACAACGGTTCAGCGTCATGTTGATAGATTAGCACACGATACTCGACATCGCATGGAGAGCCAAGGTGTTAAGAAAGAGGACTTAGATAAACGTGTTGATGAATTTGTTAAAAAGATTAAGCCGAATGCTGAGCGCGATGTAAAAGCATATTTTATTTTAGAAAAGATTGCACAAGAAGAAAAAATAACTGTTTCACAAGGTGAGAATTTATTTCAAAAAGTTATTGGCGTTCTTTTAAAAGAAGCCACATGGGAGGGGAAAAAATAAAATGGAAACACGATCACAAGTTTTAGTGCCGATGGTTGTTGAAAAGACAGGTCAAGGTGAACGAGCCTATGACATTTATTCTCGGCTTTTAAAAGATCGCATTGTGTTTATTGGAACAGCGATCGATGACAATGTTGCCAATCTTATCATTGCGCAGCTTTTGTTTTTGCAGTCAGAGGATTCATCCAAAGACATTAGTATTTATGTTAATTCTCCAGGCGGTTCGGTGACTGCAGGTTTGGCGATTTATGATACCATGCAATTTTTAAAACCAGATATTCGTACGTATTGTATTGGTCAGGCTGCAAGCATGGGTGCTGTTCTCTTAACGGCTGGAGCAAAAGGTAAGCGATATGCGCTTCCATATTCACGCATCATGATTCATCAGCCTTGGGGCGGTGTTCAGGGAACGGCGAGTGATATTACGATTCAAGCTAAGGAAATTGGACGACTTAAAGAGAGTTTGCTTAATATTTTAGCATCTCATACGGGTCAGTCGATTGAAAAGATTACAGCAGATTCTGATAGAGATTTCTTTATGAGTGCGGAAGAGTCCAAGAATTATGGGCTGATTGATGAAGTGATTGTCAGCTCAGATAAAATGTAAGAGTGTAGTAAATTTAGAGAAGTGTGCTGAAATGAAAATTTTAATTAGTGATAAGTTGCCTTCAGCTGGTATTGATATTTTAAAAGGTGTTCAAGAATTTGAAGTCAATTGTCAGTTTGGGATTAGTCCATCTGATCTTAAAGAAATTATTAAAGACTACGATGCGCTTATTGTTCGCAGTTCAACAAACGTGACAGCAGATATTATCGAGGTTGCTGGTAAATTAAAATTTATAGGGCGCGCTGGTGTTGGCGTTGATAATGTCGATCTTAAGGCTGCAACTCAAAAAGGGGTTGTGGTTATGAATACACCTTCCGGAAATACGACGGCAACAGCAGAGCAGACCATGAGTCTTATTTTGGCCTTGTCTCGCAATATTCCTCAAGCGTGCGCTTCTTTGAAATCAGGAAAATGGGAGAGATCCCGCTTTGTTGGCGTTGAGCTTTATGGCAAAACGCTTGGCATTATTGGATTGGGACGCATTGGATCCACGGTGGCAAGAATGGCGATACCGTTTGACATGAAACTAATTGGATTTGATCCTTTTATTTCTAGAGAGTCCGCAGAAGAAAATGGAGTCCAACTCGTAAGTCTTGATAATTTATTTAGGCAATCGGATTTTATTACAATTCATGTGCCGAAGAGCACAGAAACTAAGAGTTTGATTTCGGATAAAGAATTTGATTTGATGAAAAAAGATGTTCGCATTGTTAATTGCGCGCGTGGTGGTATTATTGATGAATCTGCTCTTGTCCGTGCCTTGAAAAGTAATCGCATTAAAGGGTGCGCTTTGGATGTTTATGAATCTGAGCCACCTGATTTTGATTCAGAGTTATTTAGGCTGGACAATTGTATTACAACGCCTCATCTTGGCGCGGCAACATCAGAGGCAAAATTAAATATTGCTGTTGAGATTGCAGAGACGATTAAGAATGCTCTTTTAGGGCATGGAATTTCAAATGCAATTAATTTTCCATCTGCAAATTTGGCAAGAAATATTGAACTAGAAGCAAAGAAAGGGAGTTAAAGAAATGAAACGATTTTTTCTCGTATTAACGATCTGTGTATTTTTTGTATCGGTAAGCGTAGCCTGTTTAGCTCAAGAAGTACAAACGGAAATAAAGCAGCAAGAAGAGATTGTGCCGCTTTGTCGTTCGAATCAAGATTGTATGCGTCCAGGAGTTGTTGGTGTTTGTCAATCTCCAGGGGAGAAAATTGCTCGCTGTGTTTGGCAAGAGGTCGCACAAATTCCTTTAGAGATTATTGTGCCCAATAACTGTCGAACATGCCAAGCGGAGTCAACAATCGCAGGGATACAGCAGATTTTTTTTGGTGTTAATCCAATTTATTTAAATGAAGATGACGAAAGAGCCAAAGATTTTATTAAACGTTTTAAGATTGAAGTTTTGCCAGCGTATATTTTTTCACGTGAAATAGAAAGAGATCCTAATTTTGAGAAGTTTCAGGAAATGTCGATAAAAGATGAGGACCGATATTATTTAAAGCCCCAGTTTTCGGGTGTTTCTTATTTTTCAAATCGTAAGTTTAAAAAGAATCAGCTTGATTTGTTTTTATCGATAGGTTCTCCAGGAATGTTTCAGTCAGTTAAAATTGCCGAAGAGATTAGTAAGGGTAAAAAAAGTAATATAAAGCTAAGTTTTCATTTTTTAGGAATAAAAAATTCTGATACGGGAGTTTGTGTTACGCCTGGCGGGCAAAGAGAAATGGAAGAAGAAAAAGTTTACGCATGTGTTGATAAATACTATCCCAAGAAATCTTTTGATTATTTGTCGTGTCGATTGCTGAAAATTAATAGTATTTGGATCGAAGATTGCCTGATTCAAAACGGTATTAAAGTTAATAAAATAAAGAAATGTGCTCAGTCGAATGAAGGTCAGAAGCTTTTTGAGAAAATGATTCAATTGTCACAAGAGCTAGATATTCGGTATGCACCAATTTTTTTAATGGATAATGTAGAAATCTTTGGAGTGACTGATCAGACGACCCCAGAAGAAATTATGACAGCGATTCAGTCCTTTGAAGACAAGAAATAGAAACGTATTAAATTATATTTTAAAAGAAAGAGTGGTTTTATGAATATTGTTGTTGGTGGAGCCCAGTGGGGAGATGAAGGAAAAGGAAAATTAATCGATATTTTATCTGAGAAAACAGATATCACAGCGCGATATCAGGGTGGAAACAATGCTGGCCATACGGTTGTCGTTGGAGATAAGAAATATGTGTTTCATTTGATTCCATCCGCAATCTTACGAAAAGAAAAAATTTGTGTCATTGGAAATGGTGTTGTCATCGATCCTAAAGCGTTGTTGGTCGAGTTGGAAGAGCTTCGGGAGCAAAAAATAAGCGTTAGTTCAAAGAGACTAAAGATTGCCGCTAATGCGCATGTCATTTTGCCATATCATCGCATTTTAGATGGCCTGCGCGAATCAAAGCGAAAAAATAAGATTGGAACAACAGGTCGTGGCATTGGACCCTGTTACGCAGACAAGGTTACACGTTGCGGCATTCGTATGATTGATTTATTGAATCCCAAAGTTTTAAAAGCTAAGCTTGAGGATAATTTAAGGGAAAAAAATGAAATTTTTAGAAAAGTTTATGGTCAGAAAAGTTTTCCATTTGGAGATATTTATAAAGAATATTTAGATTATGGAAAGAAATTACGTAGCTATATTTGTGACACGGCATTATTTTTAAACAAAGCTATTGATGAAAAGAAAACGGTATTGTTTGAAGGAGCGCAAGGGACTTTTCTTGATATTGATTTTGGAACATATCCTTTTGTTACATCTTCAAATTCGATTGCTGGAGGGGTGAGCGCCGGAACAGGTGTGGCTCCAACAAAAATTGATCAAATGATTTCAGCGGTTAAAGCCTATACGACACGCGTTGGCGAAGGGCCTTTTCCAACTGAGTTTTCGACACATCTTAAAGATGATATTCGAACTAAGGGTAAAGAGTTTGGAGCGACAACGGGTCGGCCAAGACGCTGCGGTTGGTTTGATAGCATTTTGGTTCGTTATGCTGTTATGGTTAACGGAACGACAGAGTTGGCTATTATGAAGCTGGATGTTTTAGACGAACTGAAAAAAATTAAAGTTTGTGTCGGATATAGATATAAAGGGAAGATTATTAAGGATTTTCCGCTAGATTTAGAGGTTTTGCAAAATGTAAAACCTATTTATAAAGAGCTTGATGGATGGCAAAAACCAATCAGCGGAATCCGAAAATTTGAGAAATTGCCGAAAAATGCTAAGAAATATATCGATTTTCTTGAAAAAATATTGGAAACACGAATTAAATACATTTCAATCGGGTCTAAAAGAGATGAGATTATTATTCGCTAGGAACGCATCTTGTTACAAATATTAGGGTTAGTCAATTTTCTTGACTTTGATTAGGCCTTATGTTAATGTGAGTTATTATAAAAAGGAGGAAGAAATGCGTAGTTTTTTATCAACATTTGTTTTCATTTGTTTAGTGGTTTTATTGAGCATGAGCGTTATTGGGTGTACTGTTGTTATCCAAAAAGGAAGATCTAGTGATATTCAGAAAATATCAAGCCTAAAGCGTGAACTTAGCAGTCTTGAGAGAGCTAAGCAAGAGCTTGAGAGTAAGCTTAAAGGGGAAATTGATGATCGTCAAGTGTCTGTTGAAATGCTCGAGCGAGGTCTTGTTATTACGTTTGTTTCAGAAGTTTTGTTTGATTCTGGAAAAGCAAAGCTTCGTGGTGATTCTTTAGAAAAATTAGACAAAGTTTCTGATGTTCTAAAGACAACAGTTAAAGATCTTGATGTTGGGATTGAAGGACATACAGATAATGTTCCAATTAAATATTCTGGGTGGAAATCAAATTGGGAGCTTTCTTCAGCACGTGCGATGAGTGTTTTGCATTATCTTGTCGATGATGACGGAGTGAACCCGGGACGTCTCGCTGCAACAGGATACGGTGAATTTCGGTCAATCGTTTCAAATGAAACAAAAAAAGGACGACAAGAAAATCGTCGTGTTGAAATTGTCATTTTGCCAAACACGGTTAAGGAAAAAAATTCAGTAGAAGTCATTGAAGAGAATTTAAAATAATCTTTTATGAATAAGCAGTTTAAAGAAAAAACTTTTGGTATTTTTGCTGTTTTAACCATAGCTTGTCTAGGCGTTGCTATTGTGGCGAGTCAGAAATTCGGCACAGCCAAAGAAGGTTTAAATGAGGAGCGATATCAGCGCATGGTGGCAGAAGAAAAGTTGGAAAAAGCCAAAAGCAAAAACCGTGTGCTAGAAACAAAATCGGAACAAATGAAAAAAGAGCTGGATCAGCTTAATGCATTATTAAAAGAAGATAAAGGCGCGATTGCCGATTTAAAGATGGAACTTGAAAAAACAACGCGACTTAGTCTAATTTTGCAAAAAGAGCTTAAAAACGCACTTGTTACCGACAAGTCAACCTCAAAAACGCGATGAATGAACTTGTGAGCATAAGATGAGATAGGGTAATTTGGCTGAATGACGATTTTGCGGCATCGATACGGGGGATAACTATCCCCCATTTTAATTGGCAACAGCATTATGAATAAAGTAAGAGTACCTCAGCATGTAGCGATTATAATGGACGGCAATGGGCGTTGGGCTAAGGCCAGGCGCATGCCGCGTTCTTATGGTCATCTAAATGGAGTTAAGCGTGTTGATGAGATTGTTGCGGCAGCGCAGAGAATGGGAGTTAAGGCGTTAACGCTATTTGCTTTTTCATCTGAGAATTGGAAGAGACCTAAGGCTGAAGTTTCGATGCTAATGAAAACGTTGGCCTCTAATCTTGATAGGAAAGCTAAGGAACTTCATCGGCTTGGGATTCGTTTTAAGGTCATTGGGCGAAGCGAAGGTGTTCCAGATCTTGTTTTGAGAAGTTTGGAGAATGCTCAAGAAAAGACTCATGGCAATAATGGGATGACATTAAATTTGGCGTTTAATTATGGCGCACGGCAAGAGATTGTTGATGCGGTGCGTAAGATTGCATCGGATGCTAAAAAGGGAAAATTAAGGGTTGAGAAAATTGATGAAAAAACTGTATCAGACGCGCTATATACGAAAGATTTACCAGATCCAGATTTATTAATTCGAACTTCTGGAGAGATGCGCATTAGCAATTTTCTTCTTTGGCAATTATCGTACGCAGAATTTTATTTTACAAATAAGCATTGGCCGGAATTTACGGAAAAGGAATTTCAGAAAGCAATTTTAGATTTTCAAGGTCGACAGCGACGATATGGAGCGGCTAGATCTAAGAAAGGGTAGACAGAGAAATGTCTTTAAAGAGAGTCTTAAGTTCATCAGTTATGATTTTGTTAACAATTTTGGCTGTTGTTAATAAGTGGTTTTTCATTGGGTTTATTGTTTTTTTGACAGCGGGAGGGCTTTATGAGTTCTTTTATTTGATTAAGAAAAAGGGGATTCCTATTTATAGTTATGTTGGGATTTTTATTGGAATCCTTATTCCGCTTTCAATTTTTACAAACTTCCAGCTTACTAAGAATTGGGAACTTTTATTTATTGTTATTGGTTTTTTGATGCTTTTGCTTTTACAATTTGCACGTGAAGATAACCGAAACGCTATTGTAGGGATATCAACCACGCTATTTGGTGTTTTATATGTTTCTT
The DNA here is from genome assembly GCA_030765785.1 of Candidatus Aceula lacicola. Lineage (GTDB taxonomy): Bacteria > Omnitrophota > Gorgyraeia > Zapsychrales > Aceulaceae > Aceula > Aceula lacicola. The sequence goes on from JAVCCC010000032.1 coordinate 48,016, forward strand.
GGTTTTTTAGTTTTTTAGTTAAGATCCGACTTATGATTCCAGGGATTAACGGGGTGAAGCTAGTAGGGTTTATTCTTATCGTAACAAAGGCTGCCGACATCGGTGCTTTATTTATTGGAAGCAAATTTGGAAAGCATCCACTTTTGCCACGCGTAAGCCCGAACAAGTCAATAGAGGGTTTGGTTGGAAGTTTGGCGTTTAGCGGTATTGCTGCAATCTTGGCGAGATCATTTTTACCAGCAGCATTAAATTATACGGTGATGCAGGTTGTTTTAATAGGTGTGTTTTTTGGGGCTATTGGTCAGTTGGGAGATCTTTCTGAATCGATGATTAAACGTGATTGTAACGTAAAGGATTCTGGTAAATTGCTTCCAGGACTGGGTGGCATACTTGACGTGATTGATAGTCTTTTATTTTCGGCCCCAGCTTTTTATTTATATATGAGCTCTGCTCTAAATACATTATAGGATGAGTTTGAAAAAAGTTGCCATATTAGGATCAACAGGATCTATTGGGATTAGTACTTTAAAGATTATTGAGCGGTTCCCAAAAAAGTTTATTGTGACAGCGCTTAGTGCGCATAATAATGTATCGCTCCTTGAAAAACAAATAAAGAAGTTTAACCCGAAATATGTTGCGCTTCAAAAAGAAAAGATTTCAGATCTAAGAAAAAGAATTGGCACTTGTCGTGTTAAGATTTTTGATTCTGGCTCTGAGATTGCATCTTTAGTTAATCGTAAGGATATTGATATTGTTATTTTAGGCATTCAAGGGAGAGCTGCTTTAGAACCTTTTTTGGAGGCTACTCGTTGCGGTAAAGTCATCGCTCCTGCAAACAAGGAGGCATTGGTTATGGCCGGTGACATTATCATGAAGGAAGCCAGAAAGCACAAGGCGACGGTTATTCCTGTTGATAGCGAGCAGAGTGCAATTTTTCAGTGTTTAGAGGGTCGAGACAAGAGTGAGCTTAAGAAAGTATATTTAACGGCTTCAGGTGGTTCTTTGAAAAATATAAATCAGGCAAGATTTGACAAAATGACTGTTAATCAAATCTTGAGTCATCCTCGCTGGAGTATGGGAAAAAAGATTACAGTTGATTCTGCAACATTGATGAATAAAGGTTTAGAGGTGATTGAAGCAATGCGATTGTTTGACTTACCGGCGGAAAAGATCGAAGTGATAATTCATCCAGAATCCATTATTCATTCAATGGTCGAATTTACAGATGGCGCGATTATTGCCCAACTGGGCGTGACTGACATGCGCATACCGATACAGTATGCAATGACTTATCCGAAGAGGATGGAGACGGGACTTGCTCCTCTAGATTTTGTAAAACAAAAATTTTTGACGTTTCAAAGGCCAGATTTTAAGAAGTTTCCTTCTTTAAAATTATGTTATGACGTTGCTAGAAAATCTGGAAGTTTGCCAAGCGTTTTGAACGCAGCCAATGAAGAGGTCGTTGATGCGTTTTTAAAGAAAGAAATAAAATTTTCACAGATGTATAAAATTGTTCAAAAAGTTGTTCGACGACATAAGACGATAAAGAATCCTAATTTAAGGATGATTCTGGAGTCAGATAGATGGGCGCGCGAGCAAACGCGAAAGGAAATAAGTAAGTAAAATGGGAACATTAGTTTTTATTGTTGTTTTAAGCGTTTTGGTTATTGTTCATGAGTATGGGCATTTTGTTGTCGCAAAATCTTTAGGAGTCAAGGTTGAGCGTTTTGCGATTGGGTTCGGGCCAAAGATTATTGGGAAAACATTTAATGGCACAGAGTTTTTGATTTGCCTTGTTCCTTTAGGCGGTTATGTCAAGATGGCAGGTGATGAGCGAAGCGAGTGCAAAGGCGAAAGAGATGAATTTTACTCTAAGCCAGTGGGTTTAAGATCTCTGGTGGTTGTGGCGGGTCCGATTGTAAATTATGTCTTTGCTTTTTTATGTTTTTGTATTGTATTTTTTGTTGGATATCCGACTATGACAACGCAAGTTGGAGAATTGGTTGATGATTATCCTGCGGTGAAGGCAGGACTAGCCGTTGGTGACAAGATTTTATCAATTGGTTCTGAGAAAATGGATAGCTGGGAAGATGTTCAGAAATATATTGCAAATTCTAAAGATTCAAAGCTTGATATGGTTGTTTTGAGAGGGAGCAAGAAAGAGAGCATTCTTTTAGCATCTGTCCTTACGACATCGGAAAATATTTTTGGTCAAAAGATTGAATCGCGCGTTGTTGGTATTAAGCCAAAAGAAGAGATTGTTTTATTGCGCTATGGTGTTGCTGAATCAATTTTGAAGGCTTTTGAAAAGTTAAAAGACATTACATTTACGACGTATAAGGCGTTGTATTTAATGGTGACAGGATCAATGTCTGCTAAAGATGCGGTAACCGGTCCTATTGGAATATTTTATATTATTAAGAAGGCAGCGACGATGGGATTTTCTTATGTCATGTATATTATGGCGGTGATATCGGCAAGTTTGGCCATCTTTAATCTATTGCCTTTTCCTGTTTTAGATGGAGGACATTTGCTTTTGTTTGGAATTGAAAGAATAAAAGGAAAACCATTATCGCAAAAAGTTGACGACGTGATTCATCGTGTTGGATTTAGTTTTATTATTTGCTTAGCTGTGTTTGTTTTTTATACGGATTTTGTTCGTTATGGAATATTTGATAAAATTATTCAATTTGGTCATCATTTAGGGTTTTAATAGAAGCTCAAACCTAAGGAGAGCGCAAATGAATCTCGACAGAGTTAGAAATCTTGTCCAACAGCATTTAATCACGAAAACAGATTTTTTATCTGTTAAAGATAAATTGGATGAAGATCAGTTGCGCTTGCAGACAAAGAGTGCCATTGATTTTATTTGTGCTCAAAACGAGATTGTACTTACGGATGAAGAGAAAGGAAGCTTGATTCGTGAAATGGTAAGCTCTGTCATTAGTCTTGGACCATTGCGTCCGCTAATGGAAGACGATACAATTACAGAAATTATGATTAATGGGCCAGATACGATTTATCTTCAAAAAGATGGAAAGATTGAGCTTAGCGATGTTAAGTTTGCTGATTCAAAAGAATTGATGCATACTGTTCAAAAGATTTTGTCTGCATCGGGATCGGGAAGGCGAGTCGATGAGTCTTCGCCATATGTTGATTTTTCTTTTCCTGATGGATCGCGTGTCAATATTATTTTACCGCCAGTTTCTCTGGTTGGTCCGGTCTTGACCATTCGAAAGTTTTCATCTCAGATCGAAACTTTAGAGGATCTTCTAAAGTTAGAAATGTTAAGCCCTGAAATGGGAGATTTTTTAATCGCTGCGATTAAAGCAAAGCTCAACATTATTTTTTCTGGAGCAACTGGAACAGGAAAGACAACAGCGTTAAATGTTCTTTCAAAATATATTCCAGAAGAAGAGCGTATCATTACAATTGAAGATACGGCAGAGCTTGGGCTTAAGCAGAGACATGTTGTTCGGCTCCAAGCAAAATCGTCAAACATTGAAGGAAAGGGCGTTATCAGTATTCGAGATTTATTTATTAATTCGCTTCGTATGAGGCCTGACAGAATTATTATTGGTGAGGTTCGCGGATCAGAGGCGCTGGATCTTATCCAATCAATTAGTAGCGGTCATTCTGGGTCGCTTGCGATTGTGCATGGCGATTCTCCTCGAGATTGTTACAATCGACTTGTTACGATGCTTTTGATGAGCGGTATTCATTTAAGTGTTGATGAAATCAGGCGTCAAATTGTAAGTGCGATTGATTTAATTGTTCATGTAGAGCTTTTTGTAGATGGTAAAAGACGGATAACACATATTGCTGATTTACAGCATGATAAAGAAAAGAATGAAGTATCGTTGCATGACATCTTTTATTATAAGCAAGAGAAGATTACAGATGAAGGGAAAGTGCTCGGCAATTGGTTTGTTAAAAAACGCAAGCCATCATTTCATGATAAATTTGTTAAACGTAACGTTAAGTTAGACAAAAACTTTTTTGAATAGAGGAAATCTTATATGCGATGGTCAAAGTTTTTTATACCAACATTAAAAGAAACACCTGTTGGAACAGAAGCAGTTAGTCATCAGCTTTTGTTGCGTGCGGGTCTTGTTCAAATGCTTATTTCTGGCGTGTATTGTTATTTGCCGTTGGGTTTAAAAGTTTTAAGACAAATTGAGAAGATCATTAATGAAGAGATGAATGCCGTTGGAGCACGAGAGCTTTTTCTTTCATGTCTTCAGCCGATGGATTTGTGGAAGAAAACAGGGAGAGATGAAACGTTAAAAGATGTTATGATCAAGTTTAAAGATAAAAAAGGTCGTGCGATGTGCTTAGGCCCTACGCATGAAGAGGTTATTACGGATTTGGTTAAGAATCATATTCAATCATATAAGCAGCTTCCAGTTGTTTTTTATCAGATTCAGACAAAATTTAGAGATGAAATGAGACCGCGATTTGGGATTGTTCGAGCTTGTGAATTTATTATGAAAGATGCGTATAGCTTTGATCAAGATAAAGAGGGGCTGCAAAAGAATTATGATTTGATGTATGAGGCATATAAGAAAATATTTACGCGTTGTGGACTTGATGTTGTGATTGTTGGTGCAGATTCAGGTGCGATGGGTGGCGATGTTTCGCATGAGTTTATGGTTCCTGCGGAAATAGGGGAAGATCAGGTTTTTTGTTGTTCTGCTTGCGGTAATGCTTTAGGCATTAATGAAGCAGATGAGAAAACAGTTTGTCCAGCGTGTAAGAAAGAAAAGTTTAAAAAAACACCTGCAATTGAGATTGGGCATATTTTTCAGCTTGGAACAAAATACAGCAAGGCATTAGACGTTTCTTTTGTTGATGATAAAGGTAAAAAGCAAACTGTAATTATGGGTTGTTATGGAATAGGAGTAAGTCGTTTAATTGCAACGATTATTGAGAAAAATAATGATGAGGCTGGTATTATGTGGCCCAAAGAAGTGACCCCTTTTGATATTGAGATATTACCACTTCAAGTGTCGGATAAAGATGTAATGGGTGCAGCTGAGAAATATTATGAAATATTTATGAAGAATGGCATTGACGTTCTTATGGATGATCGAGATGAAAGCCCAGGAAGAAAGTTTAAAGATTCTGATTTAATTGGAATTCCAATTAAAATTGTTATTGGAAAGCGGACATTGGCACAGAATAAGGTTGAGATTAAAAATAGGCGAACAGGTGAAACCGTAGAAGTTGGATTAGATGCTGTTCAGCCTAAGATTCAAGAAATGATTGGATAAATATTTATTAGGAGAATGTCGGTGAGTCTTGTTAAAGAAAAAGTCGAGCAAATAGTTAGTCAATTCTTAGAGTCTCGAGGATTTGATCTAATTGAGATTAATATGAGTAAGAAAAATAATAGTTTTATGGTTCAAGTTTTAACAGATAAGCCAAAAGGTGGAATCATTGTTGATGAATGCGTTAGGCTTAACCGCGAAATTCGAGAGATTTTAGAGAAAGAAAATTTAATAACAGATGATTGTTTTTTTGAAGTCGCATCTCCAGGACTGGATCGGGACATTCAAACAAAAAAAGATTTTTTACGCGTTGGGGGTCGAGAAATTTCTGTTTATTTAAAAGAAGCCGTTGACGGCAAAATAGAGTATCAAGGAATTATGAAGTCAGTAATGGCAGGTGCGATTCGCATCATTTGTAATAATGATGAAGTTGTGTTGCCATTTAAAATGATTAACAAAGCAAAGCAAATAATTTGAAGGAAGGAATGTTTTTATGGAAAGTGAATTATTAGTTATTTTAGATCAAATTGAGCGTGACAAAGGTATTAACAAAGAGATTTTAATCGAGGCTGTTGAGACGGCGGTTGCATCTGCGGCGCGTAAAGTTTGGACAATCGACAAAGAACAAGAGATTCAGGTCGTTTTAGACCGTTTGACAGGAAAGTTGACAGCTTATGCAGATGGTGAAGAGATTAAATCGAGGGACTTTGGGCGCATTGCCGCGCAGACGGCGAAACAGGTTGTCATTCAGAAAATTCGTGAGGCAGAAAAGGATGTTATTTATAGTGAGTACTATGCTCGCATTGGTCAGCTTGTAAACGGAAGCGTGTATCGCATTGACAAGGGAAACATCATTGTCGATTTAGCCAAAACAGAGGGATTTATTCCACGAAGCGAGCAATCAAGCAAAGAAGAGTTTAAGCAAGGTGATCGTATTCGTGCTTATGTATTAGATGTTCGTCGAGAAAGCAAGGGGCCTCAAATTGTTTTGTCCCGATCGCATCCAAATCTTGTTAAGCGACTTTTTGAGCTAGAAGTTCCTGAAATTTATGATGGAATTGTTGAAGTCAAGGCGATTGCGCGCGATGCTGGGGAGCGAACCAAAATTGCCGTTCATTCAAAAGAGGAAAGGGTAGATTGCGTTGGCGCTTGTGTTGGCATGAGGGGATCTCGTGTTAAAAGTATTGTCACTGAACTTCATGGTGAGAAAATTGATATTGTTCGACATGCAGAAGACAGGAGAACATATATTCAGGCCGCTCTTTCTCCAGCCGAAATCGTGGAAATGCATTTAAATGCTGAAGAAAAAAGAGCAGATATTGTTGTTCCGGATGATCAGCTTTCAATTGCAATTGGAAAACACGGACAAAATATTCGTCTTGCTGGTCAACTTCTTGGTTGGCAGCTAGAAGTTTTTTCTGAAGAGCAGTGGAAAGAGCACTCTGGAAAGTTACCAGAAAAGGCAACAGAGTCTATGGTTAAAGATAAGGGTCCTTCTGTCGCGGATTTAAGTGGTGTTGGTGACAAAGTCATTATGGCGCTTAACGAAAATAAGCTTTCAACTTTAGAGCAAATTGCTAAAAGTTCTGTTGAGGATTTATCTCAGATTAAAGGGCTCGGAAAAGTTAAAGCAGAGAAAATGATCAAAGAAGCAAAGAAACTTATTAAACAAAAAAAGAAAAAAGGATAGTGAAAAATTATTATGCATGTATCAGAATTAGCGAAAGAATATGGCCTTTCAGTCCAAGATATCTTGGGTGAATTGAAATTTTTAAAATTAAAAGCAAAAGATGGTAAGCAGGAACTTAGCTCGGCTGCCTTAGCTGTTGTTAAGCGATCTCTTGAGAAAAAAGGAAAGAAGATCGTGCCAAAGCTAAAAGAAGAAAAAAAGGCTGTCGTAAAGAAAGAAGTACTTGCAAAGGCACCTGTAAAGAAAAAGCTTGCTAAGCCTGATAAAGAAAAGACATCAAAGCCAAAGGCTAAAGAAAAGGCAGCGGCTCCTGCTAAAGCAAAAGAGGTGAAGAAGGCAGTAAAAAGAGTACAAGCTAAGAAGATTGCTAAAGCAGAATCAAAGCCAGGTGCAAAGAAAGCAGATTCTGTAAAATCTAAGAAAAAAGTCGTAGAAACAAAAAAGATTAAGGATGTTGCAAGACCGAAAAAGGCTGCACCTTCAAAGACAGTAGACCAAAAAGAAAAAAAGGTTGTTCCAAAGGCCAAGCAGGCTGAAATTAAGAAAGCGTCTCCAGCGGTCAAGGAAGAGCCTGAGGCAAAAGAGCCTGTGAAAGTGCTAGCTGAAAAATCTGTCGAAAAAGCTCCTCAGCCTGTTGAGCAGAAAAAGTTTGTTTACAAAAAACCTTTTAGAAGAAAATTTGGACATGGTTCTTCTCGTCGACATTCACAGAAAGCAAAGGTTGCTGATGTTCCAGATCCATCGCAAGGGTCTAAAAAAGATATCGAGATTGATTTTCCCGTTAGCGTTAAGGATTTGGCTGTTAAATTGCAGCAGAAATCGAGCATTGTTCTTAAACTTTTGATGCAAAAAGGAGTTTTTGCAACGATTAATCAGACTTTAGATGAAGAAGGTGTCAATAAAGTTTTGGAGGATTTAAATTTTTCTTATGTTAAGGCAAGAACGCAAGAAGAGCAGCTTCTTGATTTGCATGAAGAAGATAAGCCGGAATCTTTTAAGGGCAGACCTCCGGTTCTTACATTTATGGGTCATGTTGATCATGGAAAGACATCGCTTCTTGATAAGATTAGAAAAAGCAATATTACTGATAAGGAGCATGGAGGCATTACGCAACACATGGCAGCGTATTCCGTGAAAACGCCAAAGGGATCAATAACGTTTCTAGATACTCCTGGCCACGCAGCTTTTACTTCGATGCGAGCACGTGGTGCTCATATTACAGATTTGGTTATTTTGGTTGTTGCTGCAGATGAAGGCATTATGCCTCAGACTGAGGAAGCGATTGATCACGCACGTGCGGCAGGTGTTCCCATTGTTGTTGCGATTAATAAAATTGATAAACGTAATGCGGATATTGATAAGGTTAAAAAGCAGCTTGCTGATAGAGATTTAGCTTCAGAAGACTGGGGAGGAAAGACTACTGCAGTTGGTGTCTCTGCTGAAACAGGAGAGGGTGTCAGTGATTTATTAGAAATGATTATTTTGGAAGCGGAAATGCTCGAGTTAAAAGCCAATCCAGATCGTCCTGCTTCAGGTATTGTCGTTGAGGCTCATTTAAGTCATGGCAAGGGAGCTATTGCCTCGATTATCGTGCAGGCAGGAACTTTAAGAGATGGTGACGTTGTTGTTGTTGGTCCATATTTTGGAAAAATTAAGGCTATGCTTGATGATCATGAGCGCCCACTCAAAGAAGCGCCTCCTGCAACGCCAGCAGAGATTTTAGGTCTTTCCGGTGTTCCAGAGGCAGGTGAAACATTTTACGTTGTCCCGGATGAAAGAAAAGCTAGAGAAATTGCTTCAAAACGAACGGCAGAGATAAAGAATAAGAAATTGCAGGCATCTCAGAAAATTACCTTGGAAGATTTGTATTCACAAATTCAGCAAGGTAAGATTAAAGATCTTAATATTGTAATGAAAGCTGATGTCCAGGGATCTTTAGAGGCTTTAAAAGATTCTTTGGGTAAGCTTTCTAATAATGAGGTTCAGATTAAATTTATTCATACGGGAATTGGTAATATTAACGCGGCTGATGCTATTTTAGCTGGTGTTTCTAATGCGATTATTGTTGGTTTTCATGTTGATACGGATGCCAAGGCAAAGGAAGAGATTAAGAAACAAAGCGTTGATCTTAGGCAGTATCGCATTATCTATGACGCTGTTGATGATATTAAAAAGGCGTTATCTGGACTTCTTGAGCCGAAGATTAAGAAAGTTTTCTTAGGGCGTGTTGAAGTTAGGCAGGTCTTTAAGTTAAGCAAGTCTGGCATTGTTGCTGGCAGCTTTGTTCAGAAGGGAAAAGTTAATCGTAAGGCAAAAATTACAGTATTGCGTAACGGGCAAGAAGTTTTTTCTGGCGAAATTGATTCTTTAAGGCGTTTCAAAGATGATGTGCGTGAAGTTCGCGAAGGATTTGAATGTGGCGTTACAATTAAAGGTTTTGATCAGATGCAGGCAGGCGATATGATCGAGGCGTATGAATTAGAAATTATTCAAAGGGAATTATAAAAAATAGTTTTCAAAAGAGGATTTTTATGAAAAAGAAAACAATTTTTAGCGGAATGCGTCCAACAGGAAAGCTTCATTTAGGGCACCTGGTCGGAGCGCTTCATAATTGGGCAGAGCTTCAGAAAGAATATAAATGTATTTTCGGCATTGTTGATTGGCATGCACTTATGGGCGAGTATGAGAATAGTGGATCAATTAAAGAAGATATTTTGGATATGGCGATTGATTGGTTGTCTTGTGGAATTGATCCTAAGGAGTCAATCATTTTTGTTCAGTCGGATGTTCCTGAGCATCTTGAGCTTCAGATGTTCTTTTCTTGTTTTACTCCATTAGGATGGCTTGAGCGAAATCCAACATACAAAGAGCAGCTGCGTGAAATTAAAACACGTGACCTTCATACGTATGGCTTCTTGGGATATCCTGTCTTGCAGGCAGCGGATATTTTACTTTATAAAGCACAGGCTGTTCCAATCGGAGAAGATCAATTGCCACATATTGAGTTAACAAGGGAGATTTCTCGTCGGTTTAATCGTCTCTATAAGACGGATATTTTTGCGGATTGCAAGGCGATTTTGACAAAGACGCCACGACTGCTTGGACTTGATGGCCGAAAGATGAGTAAAAGTTATAATAATACAATTAATCTTTCAGACCCAAAAGAGGTTGTTGAGAAAAAAGTGAGTACGATGTTTACAGATCCAAAACGTCTTAGATTAAATGATCCAGGACATCCTGATGTTTGTAATGTTTTTAGCTATTATTCTGTTTTTGCTTCTAATAAAAAGGATGAGGTTTGCACGTGGTGTACAAAAGCAGAAAAAGGATGCACAGATTGTAAAAAGATTTTATCGCAAGAAATTCTTAAGACACTTGCGCCGATTCAAGAAAAAAGAGCGGTATTTCTTAAAGATAAAAATAAGGTTTTAGATATTTTGGAACAGGGCGCTAAAGATGCTAGAGTTCTTGCCCAAAAGACAATGGCCGAAGTTAAAGAAAAGGTTTTTGGAAAATAATGAGTTATCGTATTAAATTAGAAGTTTTTGAAGGCCCTCTTGATTTGTTGCTTTATTTAATTAAAAGAGATGAGCTTAACATTTATGATATCCCGATTGCTCAGATTACAGATCAGTATTTAGGATATCTTGATATGATGCAGCTTTTGGATTTAGATGTCGTCGGTGATTTTCTTGTTATGGCTGCAACTTTGATGCAAATTAAATCTAAGATGCTTTTGCCTCCGGATCCAACAGAAGAAGAGCAAGAGCCAGAAGATCCTAGAGATGAGCTTGTGCGTCGGTTACTTGAGTATAAAAAATTTAAAGAAGCCGCGGAAACATTGCATGAAAAAGCGCTTGTGCGTCAGGATTTCTTTCCTCGTGCTGTAGATGAAGAAAAAGTTAAGGAAATGAAGGATGATGCAACGGAAGTTTACTTTGAAGCAAATTTGTTTGATTTGATTTCAGCATTTTCGAATGCGCTTAAGAATATTCCTAAAGATGTTTTTTATGAAGTGATTAAAGAGGAATTTACGGTTGAACAAAAAATTCACGATATCCTCCACTTGTTTATGAATAAAACAAAAGTTCTTTTGGGCGAGTTATTTGAAAGAGCGCGGAGTAAAGATGAAATTATTGTTACATTTATGGCGATTTTAGAGTTAATTCGTTTGCGAGAAGTTGTTGCAATGCAAAAAGGTGTTTTTGGAGAGATTGAAGTTATGCGAAATCGTGAGAATTTAGCTCCTATCGAAGAGCAGACGGAACAGGTGGAAGAAGAAATATCTGAGCAACAGAACAATGGTCAAGATGCTGAAGAAAATCAGACCCAGGAAGATTCATGTCAGACGAGCGAAGAAAGTTAGTTTTAAACAACGAGACAGAAGAAGATGCGGTTGTTAGCCTATCTCTTAGACCCTCAAAGCTTGAAGATTTTGTTGGTCAAAAAGATTTAGTCGAAAGCCTTCGTGTTTCGCTCCAAGCAGCAAGACAGCGAGGAGAGCCTATTGAGCATATACTTTTTTCTGGACCGCCCGGACTAGGTAAGACATCACTTTCGTATATTATTGCGCATGAAATGAATTCTCGGGTTACTGTCACATCGGGCCCTGCGATTGATCGTGCTGGTGACTTTATTGGGATTTTGACAAATCTTGAAGAAGGAGACATTCTTTTTATTGATGAGATTCATCGCCTTTCAAAGGCAGTTGAAGAATTTCTGTATCCAGCGATGGAAAGTTTTCAAATTGATTTTGTTGTCGATAAGGGACCGTATGCTAAAACAATCAAATTTAATTTAAAGCCATTTACACTTATCGGCGCAACGACGCGCAGCGGACTTTTAGCGTCTCCTTTACGAGATAGGTTTGGCATATTTCATCATTTGGATTTTTATGGCATTGACGATTTGGCACAAATCATTATTAATTCATCTAAGAAACTAAATCTTCAGATTGATTCTGCCGCAGCCTCGGAGATTGCGAAAAGATCGCGGGGGACACCTCGTATCGCCAATCGACTTTTGCGTCGAGTTCGTGACTATGCACAAGTTAAAACAGATTCTGGACAAATTACCTCTGACATTGTTCAAAAAGCAATGGCAACATTGGGCATAGATCGGGAAGGTTTAGATGAAACAGATCGAAAGCTTTTAAATGTTATCTTAACGCATTATAAAGGGGGGCCGGCTGGCGTTGAGGCGATTGCCGCAACGCTAAATGAAGAAGTCGATACGATTGTCGATGTGGTCGAACCTTTTTTGCTCAAAAAAGGATTTTTAAAGCGAACGCAAAGAGGTCGCGAGCTTACCGAAAAGACACTTAAACATTTAGGGTCTTCCTTTTCTCAAGAAAACGATCAAAAATAACTCTTTTAATATTTCATTTCAGATGATCAAAAGATTCCTTATACTTTTTTCTATAGTTTGCCTTTGCTTAGGATGTAGCATTTCAAGCCAATTGGTTTTAGATGACTTAACGCCAAGGCAGATTGTTCGCGTGGCTGTTTTGGATGACGTTAAGGAATTTTCTTTAAAAGTTAAAGGACCTTTTAGTGTTCTCGATTTTTCTAAGAATTTAGTCTTAATAGAAGATGAAGGCCTAGTAGCTTCGATCGTTCGTGCAAAGGATACTGATATCCAGATTGGGAATAATTACTATGACGCTTATCATTTAAGAATAACGCCTTATTATGATGCGAGTATTTATGTTAATGGATTGCGTTTTAGAGGGCGCGTTGATATTGTTCTAAACAAGGATGACCTTTTAACAGTCGTCAATGTTATTAGCTTAGAAAAGTATATCAAAGGTGTCTTGTATCGAGAAATTTCTGATCGCTGGCCTCTTGAGGCAATTAAGGCTCAGGCCGTTGCCGCTCGAACATATGCTGTTTATATTAAGGAGAGAAGTAAGGATCAATCTTATGATTTGAGAAGCGATATCTATTCCCAGGTTTACGGAGGAAAGAACGCAGAGCGATATCGAACAAATTTGGCTGTTGATCGAACAAAAGGTTTAATTTTAAAATATAATGGTATGGTTTTGCCAGCTTATTATCATGCGACATGTGCAGGTAAGACAGAAGATGCTAAATTATTATGGGACCATGACATCGCTCCTCTTAGAGGAGTAACGTGTAATTTTTGTAAGAAATCTCCGCATTATTTCTGGAAGAGAAATGTTCAGCTTAAAGATATTCAAGATAAACTTAATGAGAACGGATATGATTTATGGCTTATTGAGGAGATTCAAGTTGTTGATCGCAATGAGAGTGGACGAATTAACATATTAAAGATTGTTACGCGTGATAATAAAGAAATTATTATATCCGGAAAAGATTTTCGTCAGATTATTGGTCCGAATTTAATTAAGAGTAATAATTACGTTGTTGATATGCAAGGGTATTATGTTGATTTTTTAGGCAAAGGGTGGGGTCATGGTGTGGGCTTATGCCAGTGGGGCGCAAACTTCATGGCTCGTGATTCTTATCGATTTGACAAGATTCTTGGATATTATTATCCCGGCGCGAAGATGGTTGAGTATAAATAGTGTATGCGATTAGATGATTTTGATTACGATCTTTCTGAAAAGTTAATTGCGCAATATCCGCTTAAAAAACGAGATCATGCAAAATTAATGATTGTTAATCGCAAGACACTAGAAATTACTCATGATTACTTCTTTAATTTAAATCGATATTTACCTCAAAAAAGTATTTTGGTCTTAAACGATAGCAAGGTTGTACCAGCGAGGCTCTTTGGTAAAAAAGAATTTGGAGGCAGAGAGGTAGAAGTATTTCTCTTGAAAAAGCTTCCAGATGGATATTGTTACGAAACATTAATGCGTCCATTGAAGAAAATTAAAGATAATGAAAAGATTTTTTTTAATGACACAACATTGTACGCTAAGCTTGTTGATCGAGAAAAGATGATTGTTCGATTTAATCGAAAAGATGTGATGTCTCATTTAAGCAAGATAGGACACATTCCGTTACCGCCTTACATCAAAAGGGCAGATGAAAAATCTGATCATGTTGACTATCAAACAGTTTATGCAAGGACGCAGGGATCGGTTGCAGCTCCGACGGCAGGATTACATTTTACAAAGACTCTTTTGACTAGAATTAAGAAACTTGGTCATTTGATTAAGAAAGTAACTTTGCATGTGAATTATGGTACATTTCGTCCTGTTGAGGAGAAAGATATTGTATCGCATAAAATGCACAAAGAAGATTTTTCAGCTTTAAAAGGAACCTGGGATTCTATTTTAAAAGCCAAAAAGAATAGTCAAAAGGTTGTTGCTGTTGGAACCACGAGTTGTCGTGTTCTTGAAACAATTGCAAGAACAAAAAAGCTTAAAGGCGCATCCGATCTTTTTATTTATCCAGGATTTAAGTTTCGTGTTGTAGATGCACTTTTAACAAATTTTCATCTTCCTAAAAGCACGTTGTTAATGCTTGTTTGTGGATTTGCAACGCGTGATTTGATTATGAATGCATACAGCGAAGCGATAAAGAAAAAGTATCGATTTTATAGTTATGGTGATTGCATGCTTATTATTTAAAGGATAGAAATGTTTACGTTACATCATCAAGATAAAAATACAAAAGCAAGAAGAGCAGCTCTTAAAACATCGCATGGAGAAATTCAGACGCCATTTTTTATGCCCGTCGGAACAAATGCTACAGTGAAATCGTTGTCTAATGAGGATTTAGAAAATATTGGTTCACAGGTTGTGTTGTCGAATACATATCATTTATTTTTACGTCCTGGCATGGATGTCATAAAGAATGCGGGTGGACTTCATAAATTTATGAATTGGAATAAGCCTATTTTGACTGACAGTGGAGGGTATCAAGTTTTTAGTCTTTCGCAATTTAGAAAAATAACGGATGAAGGAGTAAAATTTCAATCGCATTTAGATGGATCCTCACATTTTTTGACTCCTGAAGATATTGTTTCTATTCAGGGTATTTTAGGATCAGACATGATGATGCCCTTGGATGAATGTGCGCCATATCCTTGCGGAGAAAAAGAAGCCAAAAAGGCAGTTGAACGAACAACGCTTTGGGCAAGGCGTTCGAGAGAATTCTTTCTCGCAAGTCCTTTAAAAGGAAAGCATCTTTTGTTTGGGATTGTTCAGGGATCTAATTACAAGAATTTGAGAGAGCAATCAGCTAAAGAAATTGTTGATATTGGTTTTGATGGGTATGCCATTGGCGGTGTAAGCGTAGGGGAGCCTATTGAATTTATGTTTCATGCGATTGCGCAGGCAGGACCTTTTTTACCAAAAGATAAACCGCGTTATGTTATGGGGATCGGTCTTCCAGACCAGATTGTTAAAGCTGTTGGAGAAGGTATCGACATGTTTGATACCTGTATCCCGACGCGCTATGGTCGCAATGGTTCAGCCTTTACGTCTCGAGGCCGTCTTGTTGTTCGCAATGCTGAATACACCTCCGACTTGCGTCCATTGGATGATCAGTGTGATTGTTATGTTTGTCAAAAATATTCGCGTAGTTATATTCGACATCTTTATAATGCGAATGAAATTACAGGTCTTTATTTAATTTCTTATCATAACGTGCATTTTTATATAAAATTAATGCAGAGAATAAGAGAAGCAATTGAAAGTGATTGCTATGATCAATTTCAAAAGGAGTTTTTATCATGTTACGGTTCGACATTATAACGATTTTTCCAAAAAGTTTTGATCCTGTTATCAACGATTCCATCTTAAAGCGTGCTCGAGACAAAAAAAAGGTTAAGATTTGCATGCATGATCTGCGTGACTATACATTAGATAAGCACAAAAAAGTTGACGACAGACCTTTTGGTGGTGGACCAGGCATGGTCATGCAAGCAGAGCCAATTTTCAATGCTATTAAAAAGATAAAGGGTCGACGCAAGGCTAAGGTTTTACTTATGACGCCATCAGGAAAGACGTTTACGCAGAAAAAAGCAAAAAGTTTTTCGAAGGAAAAGAATATAATTATAATTTGTGGACATTATGAAGGGATTGATGAGCGTGTGCGTATGCGACTAGTTGATGAATGCATCTCGATTGGGGATTATGTTCTAACCGGGGGAGAAATTCCGGCTATGGTTTTAATTGACAGTATCACAAGATTGATTCCAGGTGTTTTGGGTAAGGCTGAATCACTTACAGATGAGTCTTTTGAGTATAATTTGTTGGAATATCCACAGTATACAAGACCTGCAAATTTTAATGGCATGAACGTTCCAAGTGTGCTATTATCTGGAAATCATCAGCACGTAAAAGAGTGGCGAAAACAACAAGCTATTCTTCGGACAAAGAAAAATCGTCCTGATTTACTAAAATAAGAAAAATAAAGCTATTTTTAAGGGGGTTATGATGGTTACAAACATTGGACAAACAATAAAAAATGTTGAGAGTAAGTACAAGAAAGATTTACCAGATTTTACTGTAGGCGATACAGTAAAAATGATGATCAAGGTAGAAGAGGGAGATAAGGTTCGTCGTCATCCATTTGAAGGAACTGTAATTCGAAAAACAGGCCGCGGCGTTAAAGGAACATTTACGTTACGAAAGATTTCTTTTGGAGAAGGCGTTGAAAGAACATTTCCGTTAAATTCACCTCTGATTGAAGATTTAAAGGTTTTACGAAAAGGTGTTAATAAGCGCGCGAAATTGTATTATTTAAGAGGTCGCGTTGGAAAATCTGCCCGCGTAAAAAAAGCAGAATAATTTAGTTTTTAGTTTTTCAATTCTATTGGCCTTTCATGTTATCCTACGAGCGTAAAGCAAAAAAACACGGGTTTCAGACAATTGTTGGAATCGATGAAGCGGGACGTGGTCCTTTGGCCGGCCCTGTTGTTGCTTGCGCTGTTTTGCTCAAGAGTTATGACTTTGAGTCTATCATTCGAGATTCAAAGAAAATGACGCCGAAACAGAGGCAAATTGCTTATCGTGAAATTCAGGAAAAAGCTTATGTTGGCACAGGGTTAAGCGATGCAAAGCTCATTGATCACATCAATATTCTCAAAGCAACGTTTCATGCGATGACGCTAGCCGCTGAAGACCTTTTTTCTAAATTGCCAGAATCTAAGGCTTCAAGAAATCAGCTTCAAAAACAAACATGTTTGTTTGTTGACGGAAATGCGTTTGAAACACATCTGCCTTTTAAATATCAAGCGATTGTTCAGGGCGATTCTTTAAGTCTTTCAATTGCATGTGCATCCATTGCTGCCAAAGTGACGCGAGATCATATGATGGAAAATTATGATAATGCGTTTCCAGGATACGAATTCAAGACACACAAAGGGTATCCGACAGCACTTCACAAAGAAAAGATTAAAGAGCTTGGTCTTTCTCCAATTCATCGAAAAACATTTAAATATTGGAAATAGATGAGCGTTAAGCGTAACCAGATTGGCCGAGAAGGCGAAGATTTAGCTCAAGATTTCTTAATAAAAAACGGCTATAAGATTTTAGAGCGAAATTATCGCAATTCTTTAGGCGAGATTGATTTTATTGCTAAAGATAAGAATGTCACTTGCTTTGTGGAAGTTAAAACTCGGTCAAACGAAAGCAAAGGGTCGCCAATGGAGGCGGTCACATTTCAAAAGCAGCGTAAAATTTCTCAAGTTTCACTAATGTATTTGAAAAATACCAAAACGATGGATAAGGAAGCCCGTTTTGACGTTGTTTCAGTTCTAAAGCGACCCTATGATGAGCCAGAAATTGATATTGTCAAGGACGCTTTTCCGCTGTCAGAGCCCTATGCTTATTAAATATATATACTAATAAAACTAAGAAGATAATTGCAAAAATATTGAAATTAAGTTATTATAATCACGCATCATCTTCTATTCCTACAGGTTGCATATAATCATAGATTCGATATGACACAATATAAAAATTATTCATTATCAAAATATTTGGACCGTCTTTCGTCAAAAGATCCTGCACCTGGAGGAGGATCTGCATCAGCTTTGGTTTCGGCAACGGGAGCAAGTCTTGTTTCGATGGTGGCTCGTTACTCTTTGGGGCGCAAGCAGCCTAAATTTGTTGAATCAAAGATTAAGAGCATTTTGAGTAAAAGCGAAAAGATTCGAAAGCGTCTATTGGTTTTAGTTGATTTGGACGCACAGGCATATCTTCAGGTTGTTAAGGTGCGCAAAGGAACAGAAGCGCAAAAAAAGAAGGCTAAGAAAAAAGCATGCGATATTCCTTTGGAGATTTGTCGACTATCCTATGCTGCGATTCAGCTAGCACCATTTTTAGTTGAAAAGGGTAATCCGTATTTGTTGAGTGATGTTAAATGTGCGATTGAGATGCTTTTGGCTGGATTTCAATCAGCACTTGCCAATGTTGAAGCAAATCAATAGCCGTACAAAAGAGGTTTTATGAGCGCACAATTATTGGACGGAAAAATTTTAGCGAAGAATTTAAAAGAAGATCTTTGTACAGAAATCGTTGGTTTAAAATCTAAGACAGGGAAGGCTCCTGTTGTGGTTAACATTATGATTGGCGATGATCATGCGGCATGTGCGTATGCAAAATCTCAACAAAAAGTTGCTGAATATATTGGCATTGATTATAGGCTTAATATTTTAGGTAAAGATATAACTGAAGACAATCTTTCAAAGCACATAAAAGAATTAAACAGCAATCCTAAAATTAATGGCATTATGGTTCATAAGCCGGTGCCAAAACAAATTAATCATCAGACGGTATCCAATCGTATTGATATGGTAAAAGATTTAGAAGGGGTGAATGTTGGTAATGTCGGAAAAATGCTTTTAGGTCAGACGAATATTATTCCTTGTACGCCTGCAGCAGTTATGGAACATATCAAATCAACAAAGATCGATCTAAGAGGAAAAGAAGTTGTTGTTGTTGGTCATAGCGAGATTGTTGGAAAGCCACTTAGTCTTTTGCTCCTTCAAGAAATGGCAACTGTGACTGTGTGTCATGTTGCAACCAGCGAAGCGGGAAAATTAGTTGATCATATTGCAAGAGCTGATGTTTTGATTGTTGCTGTTGGAAAAGCAGGATTAATTAAAGGGGATTGGATTAAGCAAGGTGCTGTTGTTATCGATGTTGGTATCAATCAGGTCGGCTCAAAGATTGTTGGCGATGTAGAATTTGATGTTGCTAAAAAGAAAGCCGCATTTATTACACCTGTTCCAGGAGGAGTTGGACCTGTTACAGTTGTTATGTTAATGAAAAACGCGATCGAAGCGTTTAAGTGTCAATTAAAGGACGGTTAAGATTTATGAAGAAGATTGCGATAGTTGGTAATTCTTTAATGAGTATTGCAGCGATTGAAGAGATTCGTAGCGTCGATCAAGAAAGCAAGATTACTCTTTTTTGTCCTGAAGGCATTTTGCCATACGACAGAGTTCGCTTGCCATCAGTTTTGAGTGAGCAGATTTCTTTAGAAGATATTTATTGTAAGGCGCAGAGCTATTTTGATGAAAAAAGAGTAAATGTCGTTTTGAATAAGAAAATTGTTAAGGTTCATCCAAAGCGAAAGCGTGTTGTTTTTGAAGATAAAGAGCAAGAACCTTTTGATGTTTTGATGATTGAAGATTCTGGTTCTTTTGAGCCTTCAGGGGCCAAAAGCGCAAAAAAACAGGGTGTTTTTACTTTGTATGCGGTAAGTGACATTGAGGAAATTTCAAAAGCTGCTCCGCTATGTGACGTGATTGTTATTCAGCCCAATAATCTTTTAATGCTAGAGGCTGCTGTTTATTTAAGAAAGTTTAACAAAGAAGTGATTGTTGTTTGCTCTGATGATTCGTTGCTTTCTAGTGTCGTTGGTAAAAGTGCGGGCGATTTTTTAGCAAAACGTTTAAGGGAATTTGGAATTCGTGTTATCTTAAACAATGCAATTGCTGAAGTTTTAGGTGAATCTGAAGCGAAGGCTATCCGGCTGAAGACCGGAAAAGTTTT
The DNA here is from genome assembly GCA_030765785.1 of Candidatus Aceula lacicola. Lineage (GTDB taxonomy): Bacteria > Omnitrophota > Gorgyraeia > Zapsychrales > Aceulaceae > Aceula > Aceula lacicola. The sequence goes on from JAVCCC010000032.1 coordinate 67,916, forward strand.
GGAAAGCCAAGTTATTATTTTAGGAGAGGTCAAAAAGAATTTATTGCTTTTGTCTATTGATGAGACTTTAGTTGAGCGAAATGATTTTTATACAAAATTTGAAGACATTTTCATTAACAGCGCAATTGAAATTTTGAGCAAGGAACAAGCAGTAGAAGATGTTAAGGCATCAGATCTTTCCCTTGGCGATAAAGGAAAGATGGTAGGAGCTGCGGTTACAGGTCATCAACAATCGTATCAGCAGGCATTTAAAAAAGTTATTTTTAGTTTAGGTGATTTAAAGGGTTGTGTCTTGGGCAGTCTAGAAAATGAGAATGCCATTGAGTATGAGCGAATTGATAGGCCTAGCAAGACTTATAAGAAAATCTTTGTTGCTGATAATGTGATTACAGGGGCGGTATTGATCAACCTTGATCAGGAAGTTGCCCAAATAGAGGATGTTGTGAAAAATAAAATTAATATTTCACAATTATCCAGTCATGTATTAGAATTAGATCAGAGCAACGAACCGGCTCAACAAAATTCTTTTCAATCTAATTCTTTACTAGAAACAGAACAAATTCCTGCTGTGGATAAACAGCAGAATCCTGTTGATATGGTAGCGTCAAGCGATATTTCTGAAGTTCGGATTGAAGACAGTGCGCCTAGCGCAGAGTATTAAAAAAACTTGTCAAAATGACGAAAATATACTATTCTATGTATAAACAAGTATCTTTTATGAGAATCTTTTCTTTAGCCCTTATCCTATTTTTAATTCCTATTATTTCTCAAACACAAGCGTTTGGCGGTACTAACGAAAAGTTTGAGAAATACCGTATGCGAGGTCTTATGGCCCAGCAGGAAGGACTACTTCAAGAGTCTCTTGAATATTATAGGAAAGCTTTGAAAATTGATTCAACGACTCCAGAAATTTATAATGATATTGGTATTGTTAGCGAGCGCATGGGTGATTTGTATGAAGCAAAGCGTAATTATTTTAAGGCGCTCGAAATTAATGAAAATTATCTTCCTGCATATTCAAATCTTGCTTATTTGTATAAAAAGCAAGGAGATTTTATAACAGCGATTGAATATTTTAAGAAACGTATGAAATTAGGCGGCCCAAAGGATCCTTGGACGCAGGAAGCCGGTGATCAGCTAAGGTATTTAAGTGAGTTTTCACCTGAGCTAAAGAAGTGGATTATGGCCATTGAGACAGACATGCTTTCAAAAGAAGTCAAAGAGGTATCTAATGTTTTGGCTGAAGTTGAAAAGAAGAAGTTTGACAAACAAGTTGCGGATGTAAAGAAGTATGTCGATCAGGCACAATCATATGAAGAAGAGGGCCTTTATAAAGCTGCCCTTGCAGAATGTGACAGAGCTTTATCTCTTGTCCCAGAGAATGCTAAGCTTGTAGAGTACCGAAAGAATATTGTTTTTAAAATAAAAGCGGAGGAGATCAGAAGCAGAGTCAATACAGCATTAAAAAAGTTAGAATCCGGAGATACCGATTCCTCAAGAGAAGACTTTCGCACGATACTTACCATTATTCCAAGCGAGTAAATCAATTTTTCTAAGAAAATAAGATATTAAATAAATCATCATCATAAAGTTTTAACAAGATGCCAAAACCTCGTCTCTTTTTAATTGATGCGCATGCGCTTTGCTATCGATCTTTTTTTGCGATCAAGAGCTTGGCGACAAGTTATGGTCAGCCAACCAATGCTGTCGTTGGGTTTTTAAATACGCTGAAAAAGATTTTAAAGGACTATAAGCCAGAATATATTGCTGCGTGTTTTGACGTTGGGAAAAAGACGCATCGTCAGGAAAAGTTTTCTGAATATAAGGTAAATCGTCCATCGATGCCAGATGATTTGATTAGCCAGATTCCTTTGATTAAGCAGTTAGTTTTGGCGCATAATATTCCGTTTTTTGAGTTAGAAGGATTTGAAGCAGATGATGTCATTGCAACGATTTCAAGAGAAGCCGTTAAAAAAGGCGTTGAAGTTGTTATTGTTAGTGGTGACAAAGATATGGTTCAGCTGGTCGATGATTGCATAAAAATTTTTGATTATCGAAAAGGGGAGATCATAGACATTGAGAAAGCCAGAAATATTTATGGATTTGACCCTGAAAGGATTGTTGATTACATCGGCCTTGCAGGAGATAAGACGGATAATATTCCAGGGGTGATGGGTGTCGGAAAAGTAACGGCCACACAGCTCATTCAATCATATGGAGATCTCGAGAATATTTTAAAGAATCTAGGTGAGTTAAAATCTCAGAAGGTAGCTGAGAAAATACGTGATCAAAAAGATCAAGCTATCATGAGCAAAGAATTAGCCATTCTAGATGATTGTGTTCCGATTAATTTTAAACTGAAGAATGCTAAAAAGATTGAATCAGACAATGAGCAGTTGTTTAAATTATTTCAGAAGCTAGAGTTTCGAAAACTTGCTGAAGAAGTGGCTGCTCCTTCGACAAGCAATAAGAAAGTTTCGGTTGTATCGGTTAAGACAAAAAAAGATATTGATGCTCTTTGTCAGAAAATTAAGAAAAATAAGATATTTTCTTTTGTGATCAATAAGATAGAAGATGATTTGCTTAAGTTTACGGAAATTGCTATTGCCTGTAATAAGACAAAAGTTTTTTCTGTTTCCTTAAAGGATTTAAAGAAATTAAAAGAGGTTTTTGAGTCTGAGGATATTATCAAGGTGTGTCACAACGTCAAAGAAGATTTAAAGATTTTATCGGCACAGAATATTGATCCTAGAGGTGAGATATTTGATGTTCTTTTGGCAGGGTATCTTTTGGAGCCATCTCAGGTGGGAAAAGATATTGCATCATTGTTATGGAAATATTTAAAAATATCTATTTCAGAAAAAGATGATGCTAATATGCAAGCTGGATATCTGATTAGCTTATTTTTAATTCTTAAAGAAGAGCTAGGCAAGAAATCTCTTTTGAAGTTGCTTAATGAGATCGAGATTCCTTTGGCGCGTGTTTTGTTTTGTATGGAGCAAGAAGGAGTTTCTCTCGATACAAAATTTTTGCATCAGCTGTCGCTTAAAATGACAAAAGAGATTGGCCGTTTAACAAAAATAATTTATAAATTAGCGGGGGAAGAGTTCAATCTTAATTCGCCAAAACAGCTGAGTCATATTTTGTTTGAAAAGCTGAAGCTCCCGGTTGTTAAGAGAACAAAAACCGGATTTTCAACAAATGAAGATGTTTTGCATCGACTTGCAGAAAAACATGAATTGCCGCATTTAATTTTAAGTTACCGGCAACTTGCGAAATTGACATCAACATATGTTGACGCACTGCCAAGATTGGTTGATTCAACAACATCGCGTATTCATGCTGAATTTGATCAGGCGGGAACCGAGACAGGTCGGCTAAGTTCGCGGAATCCAAATCTTCAGAATATTCCTATTCGGACAGAATTTGGTCGGCAGATTCGAAAAGCGTTTATCGCACGAGATAGCAAACATATTATTGTATCAGCGGATTATTCTCAGATTGAGTTGCGCATATTAGCGCATTTATCAAAAGACAAGGCTTTGATTGATGCGTTTAAAAAAGACGAAGATATTCATACTTTTACAGCTGCTTCGATTTTTAATGTAAAAGAAGCTGACGTTGACTCTGAGATGCGTGTTGCGGCTAAGCGAGTCAATTTTGGTATTGTTTATGGAATTAGCGCTTTTGGTTTAGCAAAAGATTTAGGCGTTAGTCAGCCGGAAGCTCAAGAATTTATTGATAAATATTTTTTACGTTATCCTGGTGTTTCTAAATTTATGCAGAAAGAAATTGAAAAGGCTGAAAAAGAAGGATTTGTTTTAACGCTTCTAAATCGACGGCGATATATGCCAGAGATTCATAGCGACAATATGATGGTTAGACAATTTTCGCAAAGGCAAGCGATCAATACGCCTGTTCAAGGGTCGGCGGCCGATTTGATTAAGCTTGCGATGATTAATGTGCAAGATGCCATTGAAAAGAATAGGTTAAAATCAAAAATGACAATTACAGTTCACGATGAACTTGTTTTTGATGTTTTGAAAAGCGAAGAAGATCAAATGGTTCATTTGATTAAAGAGGAAATGGAAAGCCCTCTAAGCTTATCGGTTCCGATTAAAGTCAGCATTAAGGTGGGGAATAATTGGCTTGAAATGAAGGAGGTAGCGATTTGAAGGTTGTTTTTTGTGCATCAGAGGTTATGCCTTTTGCAAAAACCGGTGGTCTTGCTGACGTTGGTGGATCTTTGCCGATAGCGTTAAAAAAAGACGGAGTGGACATTTCCGTTGTTATGCCATTGTACGGATGTGTTGACCAAAAAGCCTTTTCGTTAAAGCCAATAGCAAAAAATGTTTTAAAGGCAAAGCTTGATAATGTTGATGTGTATTTTATAAAGAATGATAAGTTTTTTGATCGTCAAGAGCTTTACGGAGAATCAAAAGGAGATTATCCAGACAACCTAGAGCGGTTTTCATATTTTTGCAAAAAGACATTAGAATTCTTAAAGGAAATTGATTTAAAACCAGATGTTTTTCATTGCCATGATTGGCAAACAAGTTTGATTTCTGTATATTTGAAAAGCATTTATGCGCGTGATCCATTTTACGCGGGAACAAAAACGATTTTAACAATTCATAATTTAGCATATCAGGGTGTTTTTGATGCAAAGCAATTTTCTTTGCTTGGATTGGATCAGCGGTTTAATAGTCCTGATGCGTTAGAATTTTATGGAAAAATTAATTTGTTAAAAAGTGGAATTGTTTTTAGCGATCGAGTAACAACGGTAAGTCCTCAATATGCTGAGGAGATTCGCAAAAAAGAATTTGGCTGTGGGCTCGAGGGCGTTATTAATCATCGCGATGATCATGTTTTTGGCATTTTAAACGGAATTGATGTTGATAGCTGGAATCCAGAGACTGATGATTTGATCGTAAAGAAATATTCAGCGCATCGCAATGACGGTAAGGCGGAGAATAAGAAGGCATTGCAAAAAGAGTGTGGATTGGATGTTCGCGAGGATATTCCTATTTTTGGATTTGTTGGTCGTCTTTCAGCTCAAAAAGGTGTTGAATTGTTGTCGGAAGCGTTGCCCGAAATTATTGAAATGGATGTTCAGCTTATTTTTCAAGGTGTGGGAGAAGAAAAGTATCAAAATCTTCTCAAGAATTTGCAGAAAAAATATCCAAAAAAGATAGCAGTCCATATTAAGTTTGATGAAAAAACAGCGCATCAAATTTATGCGGGATCTGATGTTTTTTTAATCCCGTCTGTGTACGAGCCGTGCGGCTTGAGTCAAATGATAAGTTTTCGTTACGGCACGATACCGCTTGTTTATAAAACAGGGGGATTGGCGGATACTGTTTCTCCTTTTCGCGTTGGCTCTGAGCAAGGGGATGGTTTTGTTTTTGTGCGTTATGAAGAAAATGCGATTGTGACTGCCTTTAAGTCTGCGATTAGCGCATATGGAAAGAAGGATGTTTTCAAGAATTTAATTTCAAAAGTTATGAAATATGATTTTTCTTGGGCGACGTCTGCCAAAGAATACAAAAGGCTTTATAAGCAATGAGCATCATTGGGATTACAGGAAGTTTTGGAAGCGGCAAGACAGTTGTTGCTAATATGTTTCGTCAAAAAAGAGTGAAGGTTCTGGACGCCGATAGGATTGCGCATGATTTGATGCGTTCTGGCAATCCGTGCTTTAAGTCGATTGTGAGTTATTTTGGGGAAGAGGTTCTGAAAAAAGGACAAATTGATAGACGTATTTTAGGAGATTTGGTTTTTCGTAATAAGAAATATTTAAAGAAATTATGTTCAATTGTTCACCCCGAAGTTATTAAGGAAATAAAAAATAAAATTCGATTTTTGAAAAAGAATAAAAGATTTAAAAATATCGTGATGGACGTTCCGCTTTTATTCGAATCTGGACTTGACTCGCTATGCGATGTCATTGTTGTTGTCAAGGCAACTCAGGGAAAGCAGATTGAGCGTATTCAGAAGAAAACTGATTTAACAAAATCTGAAATTTTAAGACGCATCCGATTTCAGATGCCGATTCAAAAAAAGATTCAAAGGGCAAATTGTGTTATTGATAATACAAAAATTTTTAAACAAACAAAAAAACAAGTAGAGGATTTATGTCAAGAAATATTGAACAAGTAAAAAGAGGAGAAAGAAAAATGGTAAAGACAGCCGGAAAAGGAACAGATAAGCTTTTTATCGATGAGCTAAAAGACAAAAAAATGTCTGAGCTTGCTCAGCTTGCAAAGGACATGAATGTTGAGGGATTAAGCGGGATTAAGAAGCAAGATCTGATTCTTAAAATTTTACAAGGTCAAGCTGAAAAAGAAGGTCTCATGTTTGGTGCTGGAACTCTGGAGGTTTTATCGGAAGGGTTTGGTTTTTTAAGGAATACGAATTATAATTATCTTCCATGTCCGGATGATATTTATGTTTCCCCATCACAGATAAGAAAATTTGAATTAAAAACAGGGGATAGTGTCAGCGGTCAAATTCGTCCGCCAAAAGAAGGAGAAAAATATTTTGCACTTCTTAAAGTTGAGGCTGTTAATTTTGAAAGCCCAGAAAAGTGCAAAGAAAAGATTCTTTTTGATCACCTGACACCGCTTTATCCGCAAGAGCGATTTCTGCTTGAGACATCTCGCGAAGAGGTTTCAACGCGCGTGATGGATCTTCTTTCACCGCTTGGAAAAGGTCAAAGAGCTTTGATCGTCGCACCTCCCTATAGCGGTAAAACGGTATTGATGCAAAAGATTGCAAATGCTATTACAAAAAATGATCCTGACGCAATCTTGATTGTTTTACTTATTGACGAGCGACCTGAAGAGGTTACGGATATGCAGCGTAGCGTTAAAGGTGAAGTTATTGCCTCAACGTTTGACGAGCCGGCAGAGCGTCATGTTCAGATTGCTGAAATTGTTTTAGAAAAAGCGAAGCGACTTGTCGAGCACAAAAGAGATGTTGTTATTTTACTTGATAGCATCACGCGTTTAGCACGAGCTTACAATACGGTTGTTCCACATAGCGGAAAGATTCTTTCTGGTGGTGTGGATTCTAACGCACTTCATAAGCCAAAAAGATTTTTTGGTGCGGCACGAAATGTTGAAGAAGGTGGAAGTTTAACGATTATTGCAACAGGGCTTGTTGATACAGGAAGCCGAATGGATGAAGTTATTTTTGAAGAGTTTAAGGGAACAGGAAATATGGAGCTTCAGCTTGATCGATCGTTGTTTCAACGCAGAATATATCCTGCGATTGATATTAAGCGATCAAACACGCGACACGAAGAGCTCTTGATTCAAGAAAACGATTTGCAAAGAATTTGGCTTCTTCGAAAAGCGCTTAATGATCTTAATTTGGCAGAAGCTATGGAGCTTTTAATCGCAAAATTAAGAAAATTTAAATCAAATGCTGAATTTTTGGATAACATGAATAAAGCTGACTAATTAATAAGTAGGAGGAAAGAAAGAAAATGAAAAAAGAAACACACCCAAAATACGAAGACACAACAATCGCATGTGCATGTGGCGAGCTTATTCAAACACGCTCCACTAAAAAAAACATCCATGTTGAAATTTGTTCTAAATGCCATCCGTTTTTTACGGGAGACAAAAAGTTTGTTGATACAGCTGGACGTATCGATCGATTTAAAAAGCGTTATTCTAAAAAAAGCAAATAAATTTTGTTTATGAACCTTGAAAAGATTAAAAAAGTTCAAAAGCGCTATCAAGAGCTTGAACAGCTCTTGTCAGATCACGACGTTATCGCGGATAATAAGAAGTGTCAGGCACTTGCCAAAGAAATGTCTGATATTACAATTCTTGTGACGATATCGCGTCGGTATGAAGATGTCGTTAAGCAGCAAGTAGATCTTGAAAGTCTTTTAAAAGAAAAGCATGATCAAGAATTTGAAGAGTTGGCGCACTGTGAGCTTAAAGATTTGGAAGAAAAAAAACAGGCCTTAGAACTTAAGCTCAATGATCTTTTAAATCCTAAAAAGGAAGAAAAAGATCGCGATGTTATCCTGGAGATTCGTGCTGGCACAGGCGGTGCGGAGGCGTCACTTTTTGCAGGTGATCTTTATCGCATGTACACAAAATATGCTGCCGAAAAAGGATGGAAGGTTGATTCGATCAGTAGTCATCCTGCCGAGGCTGGAGGATTTAAAGAAGTTGTTTTTAGTGTTAGTGGCAAAGGAGCATGGAAGCGTCTAAAGTGGGAAAGCGGAGCGCATCGCGTTCAGCGAGTTCCTTCAACAGAGGCATCGGGGCGCATTCATACTTCTGCTGCAACAGTTGCTGTTTTGTCTGAGCCAGAGGAAGTTGAGCTTAACATTGATCCCGAGAATTTAAAAGTGGATGTTTTTCGCGCTTCTGGTCCAGGTGGACAAAGCGTTAACACAACGGATTCTGCGATTCGCATCACGCATCTTCCGACAGGAACCGTTGTTATTTGTCAAGATGA
>JAVCCC010000017.1 GCA_030765785.1 Candidatus Aceula lacicola
AACAAATCCAGCTTTAAAGTTTTTATCAACAGCGTCGCTCATGATCTCCCTTTGTGATAAATAAGTGTGATAACAAAAACAAATGAAAATAATACTAAATTGACAATATTAAACGCTTTCCAGACGACATCCTCCGAGACAAATCCCGACGGAGCCATTAAAATTAAGCAAACCCACACGCCGACTACCCACAAAAGGCTAATGTCTTCAGATGATTTTCTCTTGAAAATCCGAATCACAAGAGGAATATTCCAAAGTGGTAAAACAATCGCCGCAACTAAACCTAATTGTTGAATAAATTTTTCATTCATATTAATGCGCCAACTGCGATGCTTGTTTAATTAATTTGTCAATTCCCCGCTTTGTATTATGGATCCTACAGCTTGATACATTTTGATGTCCACCACCACCATAAATAGTCGCCAAGCGTCCGACGTCAATCGATCCTTTAGACCGAAGGCTCACGCGTAACATATTGCTTTCTATTTCTCTAAAAAATAAAGAAATTTTTGCATCGCCCGTCATAAGAATATCATCAGCCACAGGATCTACGTCTTCCTGTTTTCCATGAAACTTCTTAAAGTCTTCTTTGTATATAGCTGACCAAACCACATCCTTATTCTTTGTTGTTTTAATTCTTAAATAAGAAAGTCCTGTCAAATGCATTGCCGGTAAATTCTTTTTCCAATAGTAACGCTGTGAAATCTTATTGAAATCAACACCTGTCTCAACAAACTTTGCGCATGCCTCAAAAGTATCTTGGCTAACATTTTCGCCACTAAAAGAACATGTCTCAACGATCGCTGAGGTCAAAAGACATTCAGCAATTCTTTTATCCATTTTAATTCTTAGATGTTGTAGCAATGCAAATACAATCTCCCCAACGGAAGAAGCATCTTCTAAAATCAGCTGAATGTCGCCAAACTGATCGCGATAAACATGATGATCGATTTCCACAATATATTTTGATTTCTTTAAAATCTTGTCAACACTAGGAAGTTGTGTGAGGCTAGCACAATCAAGTGTAATCGCCAAATCACCGGCATCCTTGCAATGATTCTTAACTTGTTTAGCGCCAGGAAGCGCCTTGTACCGAGGAGGGATAGCATCTGGGCAAAGAAAAATAACCTTTTTCTTTATTTTAGCTAATCCAAGACCTAGCCCTAGCATAGAGCCAATAGCATCGCCATCTGGATTCATATGACAAGCCAAAATAATTCTCTGACTTTTTCGAATAACCCCAGCTATTGCTTTTAAATTTTTTTGAAATTCTTTTTTATTCATACTCATTATTGATAAGAAATAAACTTTATAAATTTCTTCTTTCTTTTATCAATCTCTGCCATTGTTACTTTTGATATACGCGCGACTCCAAACCCTTCAACGTTAAATGACGCTAATACCGTTGCATAGCAAAGTGCTTGTTTAAGCGCTTTATGATTAAACGTTTTGGTTCGACTTAAATATCCCATGAGACCCGAAGCAAACGTGTCTCCCGCACCTGTTGGATCAACCACTTCCTCGACAGGATACGCAGAATAAGAAAACATTAAAGAATCACTATAAAACAAAACTCCATGCTCACCTTTTTTAATAACAATCATCTTTGGACCTAGCTTTCGCAAGGCCTTCGCTGCCTTGATGAGATTATCTTCTTTAGATAACGCACGCGCTTCAGCATCATTAGCAACAAATAAATCAACTCTTTTAATAAGATTTACTAAAGATTTCTTTTTATGTTCTATCCATAAATTCATACTATCAAGCCCAACAAATCGAGGCTGTTTCATTGACTCTAAAACTTTTTTTTGAATTTCAGGATCATCATTTGCCAAGAAAACATTTGGAATGCGTCTGTGCGCTTCAGCAATATTTGGAACAAATCCTTCTAAGACACCAAGCTCAGTTGCTTTTGTAAGCGCATTATTAAGATCCCCTTTTTTGTATTCTCCGTTCCAATGAAAAGTTTTTCCATCCTTGCGAATCAAAGAATCTAAATTAATATTCTTTGATTCAAACAACTTCAAATATTTCTTTGGAAAATCTTTTCCAATAACTCCCGAGAGAGCAACATCTGTAAATAAGGATGCTCCCATGCAAAAATGAGAAGCTGACCCTCCAAGCAGTCGAGGTCGAACACCACTTGGCGTTTTGATACTATCTAATGCAACTGTTCCTGAAACTAATAAGCTCATAACTATTCTCCGATAATCTTAATTAATGCTCTTTTTTTTCTTCGCCCATCAAATTCACCATAAAAAATTTGTTCCCATGGACCAAAATCAAGCTGTCCATCTGTTATGGCAACGACAACTTCACGGCCCATGATCTGTCGCTTCATATGCCCATCCGCATTGTCTTCTCCCGTATTATGTCGATAACTTGAAACTGGTTCATGCGGAGCAAGCTTTTCCAACCAATCATCAAAATCCTGAATAAGTCCACGCTCATCATCATTAATAAAAACACTCGCCGTAATATGCATGGCATTAACAAGACACAGCCCTTCTCTAACTCCACTTTTATCGATAGCCTTCTGAACTGTATCTGTAATATTAATATAACCTCGCCTTTGATCTGTTTTAAACCAAAGCTCTTCTTTATAACTTTTCATAAATCCCCACAAACCTTTACGCTTTTGCTTTAACGTTTTTAAGTTGATCCAAAAAATCTTTAAAAGGTAAATACTCTCTTAATTTCTCCAAGTCACTATCTTTTTGCATAAAATCAAACTCATCATACCCTCGAGCAACAGCAATCTGAATCACGCAAAACGCCTTCTCAAGATTCCCAAGAAGAGAATAGCTACAAGCTAAATTATATAAAACAATCGGATCATCTGGCTTAAGCTGAACAAGTTTTTGATCAACATGAAGCCCTTTTTCGAAAAACCCATGCTTTGTATACAAATCTCCTAAAGCAATTAGCGCTTCAACAAAATTTGGGCTTCCTTTAAGAACTCCCTCAAAAAACTGGATCTCAAATTGCTCGTCCTTCTTTTTATTTATTTCTTTTTTACAACCCATGTTGTTTCTCCAAAACAATACTTTGTCGGACTTTCTTAGAAAGATCCTCTAAGCTTTTCTTATATGCCGCATAATGCGAAGAATTAATACGATCTGTTTTTAAAATATTTTTTTCTTTAAGAATAATTTTATTATTTTCTTTTTTATAAATATTTTCATAACGATACCACGGTGTCTCGCCAATTACGGATTCCGGCATCGACTTAACGCGATAATCCTCAGGCAATACAATCTCAAAAATACTTTCCTGTTGCTTTGGAATAACAAAATCAATGGCGTATAATCGACTTGGCTTGGAGACTAATTCTAAGTCAATCTTCGTTAACTGCGGAATAACACGCATCATCGTTCCTGCCTTTAGGAAAAAGTCTGCTCCTGAAAAAATATAGGACAAAATAATATCCTTTTTCATCTCACCTAGGTTCTGAACATCGTACGACTTAAGAGTCGATCCAGGAACAATTCCTTGAATTTTCTCCTGCAAAGATTCCTTCACTAAAATTGGCATCGTATAGCGCAACCACCCTCTTTGCATTTGATCAAAAAATCCTGTCGTTAAAATACGTCGATTTCCAGATATGTTCTCCTTTTCATCAAATGCAAGGCGTGTAAAACGCTCTACTCTATTGTGCGAATAAGAAAACTTCGGAATCGTTAGAACCTGTCCTTCTTTTTCGAAGCAAACAAAAACATCTCTTCCTTGATCACCAATAGGAAGGTCGCCGAACAAAACGATCTCTCCTGTCGGATCAAGAAATATATATTCTCCTTCAATCTCTGCAACAGCAATACAATGATTAAAAAGAAGTGACGGAAAATCTGCTATTAAGCTCGGAACTTTTCGCGTTCCAATCAAAACGGGATAGGCTTTAATTCCAGCTTCTTCAAGCATAGAAATGAGCAAAATGGCCTGATCTTTACAATCTCCATATTTATTAGAAAAGATTTCTCCTGCCTCGTGAGGCTCATATCCAGCCTGACCATACTCAATTCCGACGTAACGAATATCGCGTGCACAAAAAGTATAAATCGTTTTTGCTTTCTCCCGAACAGTCTCAAGCCCATCTATCAATTCCTTCACTTTTTCTTTAATATCTTCATTCGCCCTTGCCTTATCTTTTGCTAAATCCCACCACCAAGCATAAATTTCATCCCAGCTTTTAAATGTTGTCATCAAAACCGCTGGTGCTGATTCAGCCAAAGGCGGCATCAAAGGTTCTGGAATAATTTGATCAACATTCTGAAAAATCCAAGAATACGTTCTTGTTTTCTCATTTTCTAAAACTTTTGGCTCAAGATCAAAACTTTGCTGATTTAATTTCTCATTAATAATACGTGTTTGCAACTCTTGTTCTTTAGGCAAAGTCACCTGAAATTGTGCATACTGAATCGGTTCTGTACTTTGAACAAAATACGCTGTATCAAGCTTATCGTCAGCGATCATCTTGCTCTTAGATGTTTTTACCTTATATTCTAAAACAGCACCAATCGTAACCTCAGGCATAGAAATAATTTTTACTCGGGCGTTGCTATACAGCGGAAAATTAAGATAACGCGAAACATCTCTAATATGTTTAGCTCCGACGGAAATAACCTTGCCATCCGGTCTAATCGTGCGAGCAAATTCGATCTCGACTTTGCCATACGTTGAATCGTACGGAATTTGAATTTCCCCAAATCGTTTGCCGCGCTCATTAAAAATCTTAATCAAATAATGATCATCAGCAACAACAGAATAATCTTCGCTTACCTCAATGCTTTCCTCAGAAAGCAAAACAATTGCTCCTGCCTGTGGAAAATCTTCTTGCGATGGCGCATTAATAATCAACTCACGAATTTTAGGATCAATCCCTTCAAGAGTTGTATTCTCCATCAAAGCATTGATGTCTTGAATTCGTTGTTTTGCTTTAGACGCAAACGGTTCAACCTCAATCTTTTTATACAAATCAAGAGCTTTAGTATGAAGATTATGTTCCTCAGATGTCAACGCATAATAATAAAAACATTCATCGTCTTTAACGTCTCCAAGTTTTTCAAAAACAGCTAGCGCATCTGTATTTCTTCCTAATTTATAAAAGCAAATTGCCAACAACTTTTTTGAAGAATCAAAGCTCGCTTTTCCTAACACATCAGCTGCTTTGTCATATTGACCATGGTCATAATACAAAGAACCTAATTTATAATAAATATTTTCAGGATCAACGCTAGTTTTTATTGCTTTTTTATAATTTTCAACAGCGCGCTCATAGTATTCCTGAGACATCTCAGCAAAAACCTTTGCCCCTTCTTCAGGCGCACCTTTTGCATTTGCCTGCTCAACCTTTTGGCAAGAGCACACACAACAAACTAAAAAAACTCCACAAAGGAGTACTGTGCATTTCTTAAACATCATGCCTTTCTTTATGCTTAATTGTTATGCCCTAAAAACGGTAGGTATTATTTCCTTAAATATTGTTCTATGCGAAACATTGCTTCTTTCAAATTTTCGTAACTTGATGCATACGAAATCCTCACATGCCCCTCAGCTGAATCGCCAAAAGCCACACCTGGCACCAAAGCAACGCTTTTCTTTTTCAGCAAATCATTTGCAAAGTCCAACGAACTTTTGTTAAATCGTTTAATCGAAGGAAAAACATAAAAAGCCCCTTGTGGCATATGGCAATCTAATCCCATTTCATTTAAACGACTAACAACAAAACGTCGTCGTCGCATATATTCTTTCTTCATCTCCAAAACATCTGAAAGCCCAGAGCGCAAAGCTTCAATCCCTGCGATTTGGCTCGTAATCGGAGCGCAAAGTATTGTATATTGATGAATTTTGGTCATCGCAGCAATAATCTTAGCTGGACCAGAAGCCCAACCTAAACGGAAACCCGTCATAGCATAAGCCTTGGAAAATCCGTTAAGATAAATGACGCGATTTTTCATCCCCTGCAAGCTTGATAATGGCGTATGCTGAAAATCATATGTAAGCTCATCGTAAACTTCATCACTAATCACAATCAAATTTTTCTTTTTAACAACGCGAGCAATGCCCTGAAGCTCCTTTTTTGTATAAGAAGCCCCTGTTGGATTGCAAGGATAATTGATCAGCAAAGCCTTAGTGTCTTTTGTGCAAGCCTTTTCAATTTGTTTTGCCGTTAGCTTAAACCCATCCTTAACGCTCGTTTTCAAAAAAATAGGTTTCCCGCCAGCCAACTCAACAACAGCCCCATAAGAGACATAGCAAGGCTCTGGAATAAGCACTTTTTCTCCTGGATTAAGAATAGCGCGCACAGCCAAATCAAGACCTTCGCTAACACCGACTGTAATCAGAGTCTCGTCCTCAAAATCATACTTTAGCCCATAACGTTTGTTTAAAAAATAAACAATTGATTTTCTAAGATCAGCCATACCCTTGTTCGAAGTATACGATGTGTATCCCTGCTCAATAGAAAAAATAGCCTTTTCTCGAACTCTCCAGGGCGTAACAAAATCTGGTTCGCCAACACCTAGAGAAATAATATCCTTCATATTTAATACTAAGTCAAAAAAAACTCGTATCCCCGAAGGCTTTAGCTGTTCAACCTTTTTTGAAATATCCATTTATAAATACCTTATCTTAATATGAAATATTTAATTTCTGTTTTTGTTTTCGTTTCTTAAGGACATGTCCGTCCTCTTTATATTTTTTCAACAAAAAATGCGTTACTGTACCCCGAACATCCGGCATAGCAGACAATTTAGATGCAACAAACCCCGCAACCATCTGAACACTGTTTCCTTCAATCTCTAAAAGAAGATCATATGATCCAGAAAGCAAATAGCAGCTCTTAACCTCTGGAAAGCTATAAATACGCTCTGCAATATAATCAAAACCAACATCTTTTTTAGGTGTCATGCTAACTTCAATAAGGGCACGAACAAAAGAAGTCTCTTCTTTAACTAAATCCTTGTTAATAACCGTCTTATACTTAACGATAACACCGTCTTTTTCAAACTTCTCAATCACTTTCTTAACAGACGCAACGCTTTGTCCTGTTAATTTTGCAATTTCTTCCGGTCGAATCCGCGCGTCCTGGGCCAAAATTTCTAAAATTTCGTTCATGCTTCCTCCTTTTGCGTTCAAAATTCATTCTAAATAAAGCCAATTTGTTGCTACATTCTAACCTATTTATTCGTCGAAATCAAATAAATTAGCCACCCTTGATTAGTCAGCAAAATCACTTATTTTAAAATTTCTGGTACCTTGAAAAGAGTCTTTGGCAATACAATATTATTTGGCCGATCACAACTAATATCTTTGCAGATCTCATCCTTGCTGACCTTCTGAGAGGATGACATCCCTCCTGTTGTGCTCAAAATCCCTGCCAACGATTCCTTCTCTTTTTTCGTATTCTGTACCTGTATATTTAAGCCAAACACTTGATTGCTTAAAGAAATATTCTTAACTTTTAAATCTTCGACACGAACCAACAATTTATCTTCTTCGACACAAATCATTTCCTCTTGTTCTTTTTGCCTTTGCACAATTTTCTCTTTAAGTTCTGCGATATCTTGCTGGAGAGCCATTACCCTCTGATCTTTTTCAAAATGCTCTCTTTCAGGACGTTGATTTAAGTCCTCTATCGAATTTTCCAAATCATAAATAGCTGTCGAAAGCTTTTGTTTCTCGTTAAACTCTTTTTGTGCTTGATTAAACTCATTCTGACTTTTGAGTAAAACTTTTTTAAGCTGATCAAGGCTCTTATTAAAATCCCGCGTATCAGCACGAGGTTGCGAATGGACCATATTTGCTGCCTGAACTTTCTGCTGACTCAAATCATAAAATGTTTTCTTAAGATCTGCATTCTCCTTCTCAAGTTTAAAAACCCATTCTTGATCATCAATACTTCTAGCATTTGATAGAAAAACCTGATCTTCGATATTTTTTATCGCTGCATGCAAATCTTTTATTCGCTTTTTAAATTTTTTCGTTATCTCCTCTTTTTTCAAAGGCTTCTTTTGAATATTTTTCCTTTTGCTCGACAAAATTCTAAGCTCTTCAATTAATACTAATTTTTTCTTTTTAAGTGAATTGTTTTCTTTACTAATCCGCCTGTTTTGTTCCAAAAAAATCTTTGCTTGATCTTTGAGCGTATAAAAACCTTTTTCCGTGGATTCGTCAGATAGGACGGATTTAACAATATCATATTCGGATAAGGTTTGGCCAAAGGACAAGGGGGAAATAATAAACATAAAGAGAAATACAAATAAATATTTTTTCATATTTTAATAAATATACATAGTTTGATTTATATTTATATTATATACGTGTAATCAAGGCAGGCAAACAGAAAACTAGCTTTTTAAATTTTACGTAAACGATTACATATTTCTTCTCGATAGGCGCAAAAAATTTTCTTAGTAAGAGGCCCTACTTTTCCAGAGCCAATTGTCTGCCCTTGCACAACAGTCAACGGCATAATTTCAATCAGAGAATTAGTTAAAAACGCCTCTTGGGCTTCCAGCAGATCGTCAGAAAAAATCAAAGCTTCTTTGCATACAATCCCCATCTTACGAGCAATCTTCATGATCAGCTGACGAGTAATCCCATTTAAACAACCGCTTTTCAATGCCGGTGTGTAAAGCTTTTTGTCCTTCACAAAGAAAACATTGCTCTTGCTACCCTCGGCAATAAATCCCTGAGAATTCAAAAGAATAGCTTCGTCATTGCCACGTACTCTTGCTTTTCGCCAAGCCATCAAAAGCGGCAAATAATTAACCGTTTTAATCCTTGAGCTTATAGCATTTTCATCTCTTCGAATATCTGAAAAAATAGCTTTAAAGCCTTTGTTGTATTTATCTTTTGAAAAAGAACGATATGAAAAAACAGCGATTGAAATTCTTATTTTCTCTTTTCCCTTCCAGACCATAAGCCGAATACGCGCGTTTTTAAGTTTATTTACCTCAAGGGATGCTTTAAGATACTGCATCATTTCTTTTTTGGTACAAGGTGCCTTTATCTTTAAAATTCTAAGACCACTATAAAGCCTCTTGAGATGCTCATCAATCGCAAAAACTTCCCCCTCGTAAGAACGCATCGTTTCAAAGACACCAACGCCAGATAAAATCCCAGGCGACAACTTCTGAGACCACGCCTGTGTCGCAGGAATCATAAAACCATCTAAAAAAATAAACTTTTTCTTCACTTTCTAAACTCTAGCCTTTCTAAAAGAATATTCGAAATACTCTTTTGAAGCGCAACCGCCTTAAGAAGAGTCTCATCATATTCACTTTCTGCTATGGAATCAGCAACAATGCCACCGCCAACATGAAAAGACAACATGTCTTTCTTGACCATAAGCGTTCGAATCAAAATATTAAAATCCATTGTTTCGTCAAATCCAATATAACCAAAAGATCCCGTATAAGCCTCTCTTTTGTTTGGCTCAAGTTCGTCGATAATTTGCATCGCACGAATCTTAGGACACCCTGTCACAGATCCAGACGGAAAACATGCACTTAAAACATCAAATGCATTTTTATCATCTGCCAAAATACCGTGAACAGTTGATGTTGTTTGAAAAACCGTTTTATATTTTTCTAACGTGCGCATCGAACGAACATTAATAGAGCCAGATTTGCACACTTTTCCCAAATCATTTCTTTCAAGATCAGTCACCATCAAAAGCTCAGCCTTTTCCTTAGAACTTTCTAAAAGATCACGCCTAAAAGTCTCATCATCAACAATGCTCTGAGAGCGTGGCCGCGTCCCTTTCATCGGACTCGTTTCAATATGATTTCCTCTTTTAAACAAGAATTCTTCCGGTGAACTTGAAATAATCTGAAAATCTCCAGCGTCAAAATAAGATCCAAAACTCGACGGAGAAAGCTCTCTTAGCAAAACATAAAGTTGAGCCAACTCTTGCTTATTAACAAAATCTTTTTGAACAACAAATCTCTGCGATAAATTAACCTGATATATGTCTCCCTGAGATATATGATCTAAAACTTTTTCAACGGATTTCAAATAATCCTTTTTTTCAAAATTACTCTGAAGATCACAAAGCTCAAATATATTTCTACTTTTTATCTCTTGTCTCCGATCTTGTGTCTTCTTGAAACATTGAGCTAATTTATTCTCAGCATAGCGCAAATCCTCAGCCATCTTCTTTTCTCTTAAAGAATTATTTCTCTCCCCTATTGCAGTTGCAATAATATGCATCTTATTTAATTCATGATCAATGACAATCACGTGATCGTAGAATCCAAAGAAACAATCTGGCAAGCCTAGCCCTGATTTGTCACGAAGCAACATATCTTCCATCTTAAGTCCAAGCTCGTATCCTAAGAATCCGACGGAACCAGAACAAAATGGCGACAAATCATTTTTTATCTCGACTTTGTGCTCATAAAACTTTTTTTGGAAATCTTTAAGAGAATCTTTTCCGCTGGCAGAAAAAATATCAAATGGTTTAAAGCCGATAAAAGAAAATCGTCCTCGACCCGAGACATTCAAGCTACTGTCTAAAAAAAACACCATCAGCTCATCAGAAAAAGTCAAAAAAACATCCTCTACTTTTCCCGAAAAATCATATGTTTTAGATAAAATATTTCTCAAGAAATAATCTCCGCTAACATATTTTGTTTTCTAGCCAAATAAATCAATTTCTCGAAAACTTCGAATGTCATCTCAACATCTGCCATCGCGCGATGAGATTGTTTGCGTTCAATGCCAAGCGCATTTGCCACAAACCACAAGGGATGCCGTCTTAGATGTGGCATAACCCGTCGAGAAATGCGTAACGTATCCAAAGCGCTAAATGGTTTTTTAGGCAAAAATCCTGCCAAATCAAGTTCATTTCTCAAGAATCCAAGATCAAAACTAATATTATGACCAACAATCGTGGCATCGCCTAAAAACTTTAAAAATGTGGGCAAAATCTCATAGCTTCTTGGCGCATCAACGAGCATTGCCTCTGAAATACGATTAACCTCATAAGCTCCAGGAGAAATCGAACGTTCTGGATTAATCATAGAATGAAATCGATCAACCGCCTTTAAATCTTTGACTTTAAGCGCTGCAATCTCAACCATACGATCACCTCCAGCCGCCGATAAACCTGTTGTTTCCACGTCAAAAATAACAAATTCTCTACTTAAAACATCTTGCATTATTTAATCCCTTTGCGAAATTGTATATGTTTTTATTTGCTTAAACGGTCGAAATGATACTTTTGTTTTACCGACCGCCTCTAAACCAAAATCGTCCATGACATTAATAAAACTAAACGACTCTATTTCTTTACTTTTACAAAATTCACTAAAAATATATGTCGCCAGTCCTTTAAAAGCTATATCAACAATCTCAAAAAGAATACAAAAAGTATCCTTTTTGAGCACAAACCCAAATGCAAATCCTGCTATCTTCTCGTCGACAATAACAACTTTTCCAATAAAACCAAACTTTTGATAACTCTTTAAACATCGCCCTAAAGCAACCCTGCTCTCACCAACCATCTGACAATAGACATCATCTTTGCATTTCTCTTTTTTTATTTCTGCCCACTGATCATAAAGAGAAAGACACTCTTTTCTCATATCATCTCGACAAGAGCGGATCTCATGCTTATAATTTTTCTTAAAATAATTATAATCCGATCTCTTTGATTTAAAAGAATTCCCCTTAAGCTCAGCGACATCGCTCTTCAAATAAATCGTTTCTTTAGATTTCTCAAATCTTATAAAATCTTTTTCACTAAAAATACCGAGATCTTTTTCTTCAACATTTTCAATGCGAGAGACACCCTTACCGCTATTTCTTTCATTTAAAATCTTAAAACAAGAATCAACGTATTTTCTTGAAATATCTTTACCTAAAGGCGGCAAATAAAAAAATGTCCCTAAATCACTTTTTGCAAAAACACACAATCTCTCATCTATAATCTGAAACTCAAAATCAAAAAAATCTTGCCATACAAAAATACTAACAAACGAATACGATGAAAGATCAAAGTTTGTTTTCTTTAAAAATTTGTCAAAAATCTCTTTTTTAATAAATAAATCTTGGTTCATATTGAGAATAAAACATCTAGTTCTTGGTCGGCGTTTGGATAACTTTGAGCTAATGTCTTAATCTCAATTTTATCTTCAATATTCTTAAAAAAACTTTTTAAAACATCACAATATTTTTCAAATTCATCAGATGTTCTTTTTTCTTGAACAAGCGGACATGCTAAATGCGCTGCGACCATAACCTCATTGGTCTTCTTAACCAAAACAAAAGGATACAACGCGCATTCCAAAGGGCGCTCTACATATTTTCGACACATTGATGTTTTTTCATCCAGAAAGGTACAAATATACTGATTGCCCAATATAACGGATTTGACACGACAATCCTCATCGACAAATTCCTTGCTAACATAGTCGGCCTCGACTTTCATCAATTTAGGACGCCACACACTCTTTTCTTGATTAAACCGACAACACCCTTTGCATGCCAAACACGTCTCTTGATCGACAAATTGTTTTAGATTAAGAACACTCACCTGTTTACTTTACCTTACTTAAATGAGCACATAACTTATGAAGCGTCAGCGCTCATAAGTTATAAGTGCGAATTTACCCCGAGACGGTTCGTGCCGAGGGGTTTCCTTACTTAACTTTACTCCCTATTTTAACATTACGATCTGGAGACAAAATCGACGGTCCGTTATCATCTGAAGCCGCTAAAAGCATTCCATTGGATTCTTCTCCCCGCAAAACAACAGGCTCTAAATTGTTAACAACAATAATTTTCCTTCCCAACAGCGCTTCTTTAGCATAAGCATTTTTAATGCCAGCGACAATCTGCTTTTCCTCTTTACCTGTATCAATTTTAAGAACATAAAGCTTATCGGCGTTAGGATGCTCTTTAACTTCTATAATTTGAGCCACAACCAACTCTAGATCCTGAAAATCTTTAAAACTAACCATATAAAACCTCCAAATAAGATTAAACGATAGTTAAACGATGAAACATTCTACCATATTGCCTTTCTTTCGAAAAGCGCTTGAATGACAGATGTGCCAATGTTACCATTAAACACAGTGTTTCGACAACCCCTTTTATTAATTATGAAAAAATTAAAAATCTTAACCAATCTCTTATTTAAACATCAAAAAATTCTATTTTTACTCCTAACTGTCTTTATGGGAATTTTTATATTTACGCCTTATATAAATTTTCAGCCTGTCCTAGCACAAGGAGATCATGGTCGAGACCTTTACACATTCAAAGCAACCCTCGATGGCTCAGCGCCCTACCAAGATTATTGGTGGGTTTACGGACCTTTAATGCCGTATTTTTACGCACTTTGTTTTAAAATCTTAGGGGTCAGCGTCCAAAGCATCCTGATTGGAAAAATCTTCCTTATATTTGCCTCAGGAATTCTTTTCTATTTAACGCTCTGCCTTTTTGCATCCCCTTTAATGGCATTAGCAGGAACTGTTTGGTTTTGGTCTTTTCGGCCAGAATTCTTTTATACCTATAATCACGCCGGGGCAATTCCTTTTTTTATTCTCACAATATTTTTTGTTGCCCATGACCTAGCCCCCGAAAGTTGATCCACTTTTTATGATAGAATAACGATGTCAGAAAGGGGTTCAAAATGGGGAAAAGATTCAAGGCCGAAGAAATCGTCATGAAATTACGTGAAATAGAATTATCG
>JAVCCC010000040.1 GCA_030765785.1 Candidatus Aceula lacicola
AGATTATCTCGAAAATAAGCAGGAACACAAGCTACCACATTAAACATGGCCATCTGACATCCAACATCATGAAGCGTTTCTTTGATTTCTTTTTCATCTCCAATAACACCTTGCTGCCAAACCATTTTGTTTAAATCATCAACGATAAGTGTATTTTGTCCTTGAAAAAATGGACGAAATTTCTTATCTGTAAAAATCTTTATAAGAGAGTTGCCTTACCGAACTTTGCAAACCCAGGAGGAATCTTTAATCCAGTTTTTCCTCCGGATATCGTAAGCACATAAGAATCTTTTTCGTGATCATATAAAAGAATACCTGCATGATCCGCCTTTACCTTTCGAACAATAAGCCTGATAATCAAACGAATCAAAACCTTTGGATCCTGCACAAGGATCATGCTGCGGCTAGCGTTCTCAAGTTCTTTTTTATAATTTAATTGCATAATATAATTATACTAGTTAAGTTGCGATAAAACAATCTGCTCCAGTTCATCCAAAGCCAGCGGTTTATGGACATAATTAACCACTCCAAGACTTTTTGCCTCGTCGATAACGTCTTGATCCTCAACGCCCGTGACCATGATGACTTTGACATCAGATCCTTTTGCGCGCAATTCTTGCAAGACCTCAATCCCTGTCATGTCTCCCATGCGTACATCTAAGAGAACAAGATCAGGCTTATCTTCATCAATTAATTTTAAAGCCTCTGCTCCTCCAGGGGCTGTTCTCACATCAATATTTCGTTTTACAAAAAAGTTTTTTGCAAATTCTCTTACATCTTGCTCGTCGTCTACAATCAATAATTTGGACATTACCTTACTCCTTAAATGAGCACCTAACTTATAGAACGCTCTTAACGCGCGAACATCAAGTTAACTTGTGCGAATTTATATCTAACGAATTGCGGCCTAGCAATTTGGCAGATATCTTTTTAATAATCCTTTATTTCTTAAAAACAGGCAACTTTAAAACTGTAAGCGTACCTGTCATATATTCTGAAGACATGAATACTTTACCATTATGATTATCTTCGACAATCTTTCGAATCACATAAAGACCAAGGCCTGTGCCTTTTTTACTAGAAAATTTCGTTGTAAAAAAGGGTGTAAATAATTTATTCTGATCTTCTTCTTTTACGCCAATACCGTTATCCAAAATGCTAATCTCTAAAAGACCGTCTGTTTGGCGAGTTGATATTTTAATTTTTGCTTTATAATTAGGCTCTTTTTTCTCAGACTTCCTTTGCATTGCTGCATCATATGCATTATCAATGATATTAAACATAACCTCTTGAAGCTGTGTAAAATTGCCATAAATAGCAGGAACATCTGAACCATAATCTTTAGTAATTGCAAGTTGATCTTTTTTAATCTTAAACTGCGTCATTTCCACTGATGCGTTGACAAGATTATCAAACTCTACGGCTCCAAAACCTTCTTCTCCTTTTCGCGTATAACGCAAAAGTCCTTGAACAATTTCTCCACCCTGATGCACGTTTTCTTGAATCTTAATAAGCGCTCTTGTAATATCGCTCAAAAGCTCTTTAATTTCCTCAGAAGATTGGCTTGCAACCTCTGCCTTTAGCTTAACTGAATCAAGCGCATCACCTGCAATAAACCCAAGCGCATGCAGCCGATTATTAATCTGATGCGAAAGACCGTCAGCCATGGTTCCGATGGTGGCCATTTTTTCTGCTTGAAAAAGCTGAGCTTGTGTTTTTTTAGACTCTTCATAAAATTGAGCATTTTCGATTGCAAGGGCTACTTGATTACCAAGAATCGTAAAAACAGCTAGATCATCTGAACTATACATCTCTTTAGATTTCTTTTTTCCTAAAATACCGATTGCAATAAGCTGTTTTTCTGTAAAAATCGGTACAACAACCTCAGCCTTTAAGCTCCTTAATTTCTCTTCAACTTCTTTGTATTCTTGTCCTCCATAATCATGCATTCTTTGCTTTATCTCTTCATAAACAATTGGAGCATTGACTTTTTCTAGATAACGGATAAGTGGTGAATGCTTTCTTATAAAAGGATCAAAATCTTTTAAATTCTTTTCCCTTGAAGCTTTAAGCAAGTATTCTCTTTGACTAAAATCATAAAGATACATGCAGACATGATCAAGATTAATTGATCGAGACAAGATATAAACAATCAAATTTAACAAGCGTTTTAAATCCTTAATACGCGTCATTCCGGAAGAAGCCTGCTTTAAAGTTGCCTGATATCTTTTTTGATCACGCAACAATCTACCTTCTGCTTTTTTTTGAATAAAAAGATAAATAAAAGGTCCACCTGTAGCAAGCAATGTTGAGGAGACAAGTGGAACAAACCACCACCAATCCCCAAAAATACTAACAAGGTCACTCCTCCATCCTAATCCCATTGCAAAAGGAATTCCAAGAACAAGAGAGTAAACAAAAATAAAAATACTTGTTCTAGTGATTGCCAAGGTTACATCCAGAAACCTATACTTCAATATTGCATATCCAAAAATTAAAGGATATAAAAACATAAAAATAAAACCAACCGGTGGAAAATCAATTCCGTAACTAGCTATAAAATCAAGAGCACCCAAAGATCCAACAATAGAGCCAAATAAGGCATACTTAATTCTTATTCTTTCAATTTCATTAAAATTGCCTCGCTTCTGAATAAGCCTTATTGCCATTAAAACATTAGAAATTGAAAAAAGAGAAATAAAAAACCCTAAAAATATTAAATGATTTAAAACAAAGGTGTCTGGATAGTGCCCCCACGCATAAGAATGAAGCCCAATAACCAATGGGAATTTCGTAAAACTTAAAATTATAAATATTAATGCAATAAAATAATTTATAAAAACAATTACTCTATCCTTATTTCTTCGCGTTAAATAGAAAACGAAAGAATAAAAACTAACCGGTATTCCAACAATCCCAATATAACCAATGCGAAACCAACGAAGCTTTTCAGCCAAGTTCATTGAAAAGTAACCTAACGCAAATGAAAAAAGCCAGATTGAAATAAAAATACCAAATATAGCAAAAGAAAGATTTACATAAGATTTTCTATTCTTAAAATAAACCAAAAAATTGAAAAACAAAACAAATACTGATGCCGCAAGCATAAAAAATGGCTGTACTTTAAAAAATATAGATGTCATATTACTTCACTTTCTTAATAAAGCCAACTTTACAACAATATTGAAAAAGCCTTAAATAAAACTCATCATTTATATCTGGATATTTAAATCCATAATTTTTGAGAACTTTTTGCGTCTTGTCTGAAACAAAAAAAGACTTATAGTTAAAATACGGCATAAAAGGCTCTATTAATCTATGCTGGACTGGTGTCAAATCTTTAAAATTAAATTTTCGTAAAGGAATAAATTCCGGATTTAAGTATCCAAAGAATCTAGCGGCTATGTCAACAAAGTGGCCTGATTTTACATTCTCGGGATTTACTATGTGATAGACTGCACTTCCCTCCTCTGTTTGTCCTAACAAAAAAATAGCCTGAGCAACAACGTCAACTGGAACTATGTTATGCAAACAATCGACATCTGCAGGGACTACCTTCAGAATTTTCTTCGAAAAAAGATAAACTGGCTCATAGAACATCTTAAAATTTGAGGTCTCCCCTTTTTCAAAGCCTCCTAAAATTATACTTGGCCTAAATATCAAAGTAGAAAAACTCTTGTCACTAAAAACTCCTCTCACCAAAGCCTCTGCTTCAAACTTGCTTTGCTCATAATAATTATTAAATTTCTGGCCGCAATCAAAATCATCCTCTGAGAATTCTCCTTCTTTGTCTCCTGCAATAAAAGTAGTTCCAACATAATTAAACTTCCTTAAATTCTTGCACTCTAAACAAAAATCTATAACATTTTGCGTTCCAACAACATTAACTTTTTGCGCCATTTTAAGATCAATGCCAAACCCGGTTAAAGCAGCAGAATGATAAACTCTATTTATTTTCTCACATAAATCATTATAAAGAGAACTTTCTAAACCAAACTTGCTCATAGAAATGTCTCCAGAAATAACAACAATTTTGTTCCTTCTACATTCCTTCCCTTCTAAAATCTTCAACAACACCTTATCGATTCGAGAAAAAGAAGATTCTTGCTTGCTAGGTCTAACCAAAAGATAAACAGTATCAATAAGCTCCTCAAGTAAAAAGAGCTTTAAAAGATTTGATCCAAGAAAACCTGTCGATCCAGTTAGAAATATATTTTCTTTATCAATAGCCATACTTAAAAATTATGCTCCCATCCAAATAAAAATGACGCATTATTACCACCAAAAGCCTGAGAGTTGTTTAAAGCAACCTCTATCCTCTGTTCCTTGAATTTATTCGGCACACAATCGATGTTAATTTCTGGATCTTTTGTTTCAAAGTTAATTGTTGGAGGTATCTTCCCATTCCTTATCGATAGACAGCAACTTACTGCTTCCAAGGCAGCCGCAGCCCCCATGGTGTGCCCAAGCATTGACTTTATAGAATTCACTGGAATTTTATTCGACCGTTCTTTAAAAATTGCTTTAATTGCCTGCGCCTCCGCTTTATCATTCTCAGGAGTTCCCGTTCCATGCGCACTGATATAGTCAACGTCTCCTGGACCAATGCCAGCATCTTTAAACGCTTTCTGAGCTGCCTTTAAAATTTGCTCATAGGCAGATGCTGTCATGCTATATGCATCACAAGATAGCCCGTATCCTAAAACTTCTGCATAAATATTTGCATTTCTTCTCTTTGCGCTCTCTAGGGATTCTAAAACCAAAATTCCTGCGCCTTCTCCAAGTATCATGCCTTTTCGGTTTTTATCAAACGGTTGACATTTCTTCGGTGCCATTGCAAGAAGTCTTTGAAAGCCTGTAAAAGCAATTTGCGACAAGGCATCAACCCCGCCTGCAAGCATAAAATCCAACGAACCAGATTTAATCAAATCAAACGAATAGCCTGCTGCATAATTACTTGCAGAACATGCATTTCCAAAAACAATATTGTGACCTTTCAATTTTAGCTCATGCGCAAGATTTAAGGAAATTGAATTAGATGGATATGCTAAGGCAGAAATATTATTAACCTTTAAAGAATCGCTTTTCTTCAAAGATTTTATATATAAATTTTCAAGAATCTGAGGCTCTCCCATTGTTGTGCCTAAGCACACGCCCATTCCTTCTTTGGGCAGAGATTTTAAATCTAGCCCAGCATCTTTTATAGCAAGTTTACCGGCGGCAACAGCCATTTGTGAAGCGCGACCCATGCGAGGAATTTTTCTTTTAGAAATAAATTTGGAAGGATCAAAATTCTTAACCTCTCCACCATAATGACGGTCATAGCTGGAGGTATCAAAAGATTCTATTTTACTAATGCCAGACTTGCCCGCTAACAGATTTTTCCAAAAATCTTGCCACCCGATTCCAAGCGATGAAACAACACCTAATCCTGTAATGACAACGCGCTTTGAATCACTTTCTTTTGATTTCTTAATCATACTTTCTTTACACCATAAAATATTTGAATATTTGAAATGCTTTTTTGACCGACAAAAACTTCAATGCTTGAATACCCGCCTGCTCCCATACTTTTTCCAGAAAGAACCTTCACAATCAACTGATCACCAACATTAGCCTGATCTAAAAACTCTACCTCTATTTTTCCAAGAAAATATATATTGTCTTTCTGGCCACTATTTAAAGAATGAAAAATAATCGCAGCCTGCGCTGCCGCCTCAACCATCAGAACCTCAGGAAAAACGCCTTCTCTCTGATCACTTCCTTTAGTTGTCCACTCATTTCCAGTAATATTTTTTATAGCTGTTAGGCTTTTGTCTTTTTCATAATCAACGACCTTGTCAATTAAAAGAAAAGGGTATCTTTGAGGCAAAATTTCTTGTATTTCTTTAAGCCCAAGCATAAACACCTATATTATTAATATTTATATATGTATAAAATATATAATTTATTATACCCTGCCTACGATGCAGAATCACTAAATTATTTAAAATTTTTAAAATATCCTGATTAGACTAAAATGGTAGATTCACAACATCTTCCGGCGTTTGAATATTGTGAACTTTTAACGAAGAATCGATTTTTCTAATCAACCCTTTTAAAACGCGGCCAGGGCCTATTTCGATAAAATCGGTTATTCCCTGCGAAGCCATAAAACGTACAGAATCTTCCCAGAGAACAGATGAAATGATTTGTTTTGGAAGATTGTCGGCAACAGCTTTGGGGTCTGTCTCGCCAACAGCCGTCACATTGCTGACAACAGGTAAAACAAGCGGCTTGATTGTAACTTTGCTAAGCTCTTCTTTAAACTGATCAACGGCAGGACTCATTAAACTTGAATGAAATGCACCAGCCACCTCTAGAGGAATAACGGTTTTAGCCCCTGCCTCTTTTATTGTTTCACATGCCTTCTCGATCTTCTCGACTTGGCCACTAATCACAATCTGTGCTGGAGAATTAAAATTGGCCACCTGAACGCCTGCTTCACCACAAATCTCTCTTAATTTATCTTTGTCGAACCCAATAACCGCGGCCATTGTTCCTTTGTTAATATTACACGCCTCTTCCATAAAAGCACCACGCCGCTCAACCAAGCGAATGCCTTCTTCAAAAGAAAATGCTCCTGATGCGATAAGCGCTGAATATTCACCAAGGCTTAGGCCAGCTGTAAACTTGGGATTGATATTTTGAAATTTTGGACTCTCCTTCAGGGCCGCTAACGCCGCAATGCTAAAAGTAACAATCGCAGGTTGGCTATACGATGTCAGAGTTAATTTTTCTTGAGGCCCATTAAAAATAACGTCGAGCAGATCATTGTCGAGTGCGCTTTGAGCTTGATCAAAAATCGCTTTTGCCGCCGTAGAGCTATCATAAAACCCTTTGCCCATACCAACTGCTTGTGCGCCTTGTCCAGGAAAAATTAATGCTACATCTATCATTTCTTAAATCTCCTCATTAAAACTTCAACACCATTGCCCCTGACACAAGTCCTGCGCCAAACGCAACCAAGACAACATAATCCCCTTTACGAATACGGCCTACTTCGACCGCCTCATACAACGCAACCGCAGCTGATGCCGCAGACATGTTGCCATATTTTTCAATATTAATAAAAACTTTTTCTTTTGGAATTTTCAATTTCCTTGCCACGCCTGCAATAATGCGATCATTGGCCTGGTGAGGAACAATACACGCCACATCTGAAATCTTAATTTTTGCTTTCTTGACAGCGAGCTCAGTGCATTCAGCCATAGAATTAACTGCAATCTTAAAAAGCTCTGACCCACGCATCCGAATATACGGCAACGTACCTGATCCGTGTTTTGGCTTTGATGGATGACGCGTTTCAGGAATAACAACTTTCATTAGCTCGCCATATTCACCAAAACTCTCAAGATGTTCTGATAAAATTCCTTTACGCCTTCCTTTTGCCAAAATGCAAGCTCCTGCTCCATCGCCAAAAAGAACACAGGTATCTCTATCTTCCCAATCAATCATCGTTGTCAACCGATCAGCAGCAATAACAAGCGCATTTTTATACATACCAGTCAGCAAAAATTGATGCGCAACCGAAAGCGCATAAACATATCCTGTGCAAGCTGCGGAAATATCAAATGCCACCGCATGTTTTGCACCAATGCCTTTTTGAACCAAACACGCCACAGATGGAAAATTGCTATCAGGAGAAGTTGTCGCAACAATAATAAGTTCTATTTTAGAAGCTGCTAATTTTGCATTATGCAAGGCTTGCTCAGCGGCTTTAATCGCCAAATCACTTGTTTTTTCATGTTCGCCTGCAATACGACGTTCCTTAATCCCTGTACGAGTCGTAATCCATTCGTCAGACGTGTCGACGATCTTTTCTAAATCTGCGTTAGTTAGTTTATTGGAAGGAACATAATGACCCAGCGAGAGAATTTCTATATTTTGCATGTTCTTAGCCTACCTCTTTGATCATATTTTCAATCAGGTTATCTTCGACTTCTCGAATCGTTGCGCGAATCGCATTTTTAATTGCCTTTGCGCTTGATCGACCATGACTAATCATGACCAAACCATTAACACCCAAAAGGGGCGCTCCACCATACTCAGTGTAATCGGCATGCTTTTTAATATGCATTAATCGTGACTTCATCAAAAAAGCTCCCCATAAGGCGAGCGGACTTTTCTTAATTTCTCTTTTAATTAACGTGCCGGCAGATTCCATAACACTTTCGGCAACCTTAATAACAATGTTACCAACATAACCATCACAAATAATGCAATCACAGCGACCTGAAAAGATTTCATTTGCTTCAATATTTCCTTCAAAATTCGATACGCGTTCCGTCAAAAGCCGATGCGTTTCTTTCATAAACTCTGTTCCCTTGGTTTCTTCAGCTCCAATATTAAGAAGTCCGATCTTTGGGTTTTCAATATTTAGAATTTTCTGAGCATACA
The DNA here is from genome assembly GCA_030765785.1 of Candidatus Aceula lacicola. Classification (GTDB taxonomy): domain Bacteria; phylum Omnitrophota; class Gorgyraeia; order Zapsychrales; family Aceulaceae; genus Aceula; species Aceula lacicola. The sequence continues at coordinate 8,440 of JAVCCC010000040.1, forward strand.
CATTTGCCATTAATGCTGAATGAAGAAGATGCTGTGGTTTCGGATCGGTATTAGCCCCGACATCAATAAGAAAAGAAAATTTATTTTGCGTTGGAATAACCAAGCCAATCGCTGGGCGCTCTACGCCAGGAAGCATTCTTAAAAAAAATGTGGCTGCGCAAACAACAGCACCTGTATTGCCAGCACTAATAAAAGCATCATATTTTTCTGGATCTTTTAGAAGATTGACGCCGACCGTAATAGAAGAATTCTTTTTTCTTCGGATCGAAGATGTCGCAGGATCATGCATGCCAATAACTTCAGGCGCATGCACAACAGTAATTTTATCTTTTGAATAATTATACTTGGAAAGCTCTTTTTGAATGTCCTGCTCAACGCCAACCAAAGTCACATTCGCATCAAATTCTTTTATGGCTTGAACGACACCTTTGACAATTTCGTAAGGTGCATGATCTCCGCCCATAGCATCAACAATAATATTCACGTGCAAATTCCTCTAAGACTGCAACCCCACAGCCAAACGAAAGTTAAATTTTACTTCTGCTTTTTCTTTTCTTTCACTTTAATCTCAACAACCTGCTCACCTTTGTAATGTCCACAATACGGACATACACGATGAGGTGCAATTTCTTTTTTACAATTCGAGCAGACGCCAAGCGTTGGGACTTCAGCCTTATAATGCGTTCGTCTTTTACGTGAACGCTGCTTTGAATGTTGTCTTTTTGGATGTGCCATTAATAATCTCCCTTTTATTTTCTTCTTATATTAAATAGTTGTTTTGCAACTACACTTTTTTTCATTTAAATCTATTCCGCAAACCAAACAAACTCCCTTGCAATCATCCGAACAAAGAACTTTATATGGAAGATCTAAAAGAATTTCTTGGCGAACATCTTCGCCAAGTTCAATATGTTTCTGACATTCGTCTAGATCATAATAAAAAGCTAGCTCTTTTACAATCTCTTTTTCAAAAGATCGAAGACATCGACCACATAAAACTGAAAAATTTGCTTTTGCGCTTGCTTTAGCCGATACAACATTTCCAATACATTCAAGATGCGCATTCACAAAAACAGGCGCTAGACATTTGATGTCTTCGTCATCAAACGTAAAATCTTCTTTTTCAAGAAATCCATCAACCTGCAAGCCGATTGGCGGAATATCTTTAATAGCAATTTTCATAGAGCTAATTTGGCTTTGAGCTTTTCTTGAACAAAACCCGGAACTAATGTCGAAACGTCAGCTCCCAATGCTGAAACTTCTTTTAGAAGTGTTGACGAAATAAACGAATGTTTTTCAGACGGCATCAAAAAAACAGTCTCGATGTCTTCTGCAAGACGTCTATTGGTTAATGCCATTTGAAATTCGTATTCGAAATCAGAAATCATACGAAGACCTCTAATCAAAACGCCAGCCTTTTTTTTGCGTGCAAAGTCCACAACCAAGCTATTAAATGTCTCTACCCGAACACCCTGCAAATCTTTTGTAGCTTCGCGAACCATATCAATCCGCTCTTGAAGACTAAACAAAAGATTCTTTCGAGATGTTTCTGCTACGGCCACAATCACTTCTGGAAATATGTGGTTCGTTCGCTCAATAACGTCTAGGTGACCAAACGTAACTGGATCAAATGTTCCTGGGTATATGGCTAACTTATTCACCGCTTAACTGCTCCTATAAATAGTTACTAGCGAGGCACCATATTTTCTAGTCTTAAAAAGCGAAAACCGGCCTTGCTGGTCCGGTAAACCCTCTCTTTTATCGTGCTGAAACACTAGCAAAGAATTGGAAAATACTATATCATGGGCTACCAGGGTTTTCAAGGCTTTTTTTGCCAGTTCTCGACTGTAAGGTGGGTCAATAAAAATAATATCAAATTGCCTTTTTTTCCTTGCAAATTCTTTAATAGCGGCAAATGCATCAAGCTTAAAAGTATCAAAATAGCACTCTTTTCGCTCATAATAAGGCATTTCCAAAACGACCATATTCTCTTCAACAACTTTGAAACATTTGAGATCTTTCTCAACAAAAACAACATTTTTAGCTCCGCGAGAGATCGCCTCAAACCCCATAGCTCCGCTTCCAGCAAAAAGATCTAAAAAACTTAATCCCTCTAAGTCCTGACCTAAAATATCAAAAACCGACTTTCGGATAATATCCGAAGTAGGGCGAATGCCGTGTGGCAT
>JAVCCC010000010.1 GCA_030765785.1 Candidatus Aceula lacicola
CATTATGATGAACAAAACAATCTTTGCTTCCATCATCAGGCGTAATGAAACCGTAACCCTTTTGGTCGTTGAACCACTTAACTTTTCCTGTTGCCATTAGTTTACCCTCCTTTTAATAAAATTTGAGTAAATAATAACAGGCTGAAAACAAAAAACCACAAAAAAATCTTTTTCCTTATGAATTAAATTTCCCCTTGTTCATTTACTCATGCGCTATTCTATGCGTTTCCCTCATTAAGTCAACAAATAAATTCAACCTTCTTAAATTAAAAAGCCGTTGCAAGCAACAAACTCGCAACGGCTTATAAAACTGGCTCCCTTATTTTTTCATTTTCGACTGAATATACTGATAACACAAAGGAAGGATATACAATGCTGTTAATCCCGAAAGAATTGTTCCCAAGACAATGGCGCCTCCAAAACGTTGCGTTGGCGGAAAGTTGGAGAATAAAAAGATCGAAAACCCAAGACCCACAACCGTCATTGAAGTAAGAATAGGTTGCCATAATTCACAACGCACAACATCCCAATTCTTTGTCCTCTTAAACGCTAAAACCATATGAATCATCGAGTCAATACCCATCGCGATAGCTACATTAGATGCTGGTGCTGAAATAATATCTAAAGGAATACGATAAATCCCAAAACAACCCAAAACAGTTAACGGAATAATAAAAATACTTGCCGCAACAGCCACTGTAATTTCCCAAGAACGAGAAATAATAAAAATAATAATAGCAAATAACAGAATCAACATAAGCAAACCACCAATCAAACTAGAAAAAACTAACTTTGCCAAATGCCCTTGCAAACTATATACCCCACCGATAATTTCTAAATCGAACCCTTCCGTTTGTGTAATATCTTTGATTTCATCGATAATCTCAAGTCGTGAACTTGTGCGATAAGACTCAATCATACGCAACATGAAAAGTCCATGCATACGATCTTTAGTGATAAAACCTTTGGCCACCTCATCATTAGACGGCAACTCCATGGCCAGAAGAAGCAATTGCCTGGGTAAAAACCACCCAAAAGGCGCCTCTTTATGCGCCTGAGCAATGAGAACAGGCAAAGAAATCACCGAACCAACACCGCGATGCTGCTCAAGAGACTCCTGCAATTTCCACAATTTAACGTACGATCTATCGGAATGAATCTTCCCCCCATCGGATGCACGCACCACTAAAAGAAGAGGACTACTCCCCCCATTCTGATCAATATAAGTAAATCCGTTATAAATTTCACTGGATTCTGAAAAGTAAGAAATCAGGCTGGGATCAGAATTAATCATGCTCAGACCCGGCAAAGTTAACAGACACGTCACAAAAATAATTAACATGACAAACTGCTTTTCTAAATCAATAAACTTATAGGTCTTTTTTTGATATTCTTCAACCGTGCTTTTCTTTTTCCCTAAAGGAATAGACGCTAACTTTAAAAAAGATGGGAACACCCCGTAGGCAACAATAATGGCCACAATCGCGCCCACAGCACCAGAAGCGCCCAAATCTCTTAAAGGCTTGGCGGCGACCATTGACAAACTTAAAAACCCCAATAATGTTGTAAACATGCCCCAAAAGGATGGAACAATCGTTCGGCTAATTGCAGCCTGAACCGGATCTTCACATTTTGAATCAGCACGAAACGTACGCCAATTAAAGGTCAAAAAGATAATGTGCGATAAGGTCATGATAAAAATGATCGTTCCCAAATTCGCCGTCATAATGCCCATGGGAACATTCATTAAATACGTAACCATAAACGTCCACACACACGCACTCACACAAGAAATCATAGCTCCAATCAAAACGCCCTTAGATCGGAATATAAAAAAAATAATCAAGCCAAAAATGAGACAAGCCAATAAACTGAAAACTTTTAAATCGTGCATTAAATTACGTTTAATCAACTCAACTACATACGGCAAACCTGCCGCACGCAAATGAAAAGTATCTGACTCAAAAGAAGCCATCAGGTTCTCAATCTGAACGACTGTTTCGGGAATTGTCTGCTCATTGAGAAAAACAATAAAATTCGTGGACTTTTTATCATTAGACATAATTAAACGACGCCACAAAGGACTGTCTAGGGCTTCTCTTAAAGAGTTAGGGCCGGCATGCGTCAAGCTATTAACAGAGGCGACGCCTTTCAGAGCCAATAATGCCTCACTTAAGTCATGCACATTTTCCCGATAGGTCGCATAAATAATATCCCCCTCAGCCGCAATAATCAACTGAGAATCCTGACGCACAAACAATTCATCAATCAAATGCTCACTTTGAAACTGAGGATCATCACTGGAGAAGAAAATATTGCCATCCACCTCAGGCCTGAGAGAAATGAACATAGCGAAACATATAATGCTTAGAAAAAGAAACCCGCCAAATGTAGTGACAACGCGCGGTATGCGTTCACGTAAAGAAAGAAAGTGTTGGTATAATTTTTGAGTAGTTTTTTTGAGGAGAATCGATAATTCATTTATCATATGAAGTTTGATTATAGATTAAAATACGCGGTGCGTAAACGATAAAGATAATGGGTGCTACACTGTATTCGCAATGACATAAAAAAAAGGGTTGCCCCCTTATATTTCGCACCTGCCCCATACGGGCGTATTAAACGGCGATTCAGAGATAAAGAGATAGACTGGTGAGATTTATTTGACAAAGCCTTCATCGCTCCTCTTGGTGACAACACAAAAATATCTGCCCTAACCTTTTGACACGACAAGACATAAAAATAGCCCTGAATAATTTAACTACTCAGGGCTATTGGTATCTCTCTAATTAAATTTAGAGAGATTATACTGACTCCCCCAAGTGGACGAGTTTTGCAACTTTTTAGAGGAATTTAGAGCATATTGCTTATCCAATGAAGCACAAAACCTACTAGCTAATTCCAGTTATTTCTTTTGCATTACAAAGAACTCATAGCCGTAATATTTTGAATACTTCTTATAGAAATCTACTTCTCTCTGGAAAGACTCAAAAACACCTAATGCAGTTTTATTATTTTGGTATTTCTTCTTCAATTCAGGTAATTCTCTTTCCATCGGCAAGTAATAATTATTGAGCCAGGATGATTCGGGTAGAGTAAAGTTTAATAATAGCTGAAATCCTTCATTCTCAATGAGTTCAACCTTACTTTTAACATCTTTGATGTCAAGATATTCGCTTTCCCAATATCGAACAACAGGAATAGGTGGGTCTGAGACAATATATACAAGCTCTGTAACCGCTAAATACCCACCGTCTTTTAATAGCTGTCGACATCGCTTTAATCCATTCTGAAATCCCATACAATACAATGCCCCTTCTGACCAAATAGTATCAAAAGAGCTTGGGTCAAAATCCATCTCAAGCATTGATATATTTTTGGGAATAATATTTTCTTCAAGCCCATCCTCAGATGCTTTCTTCATTAAAATATCGAGGAATCCCTGGTGATTATCTAAAGCGATAATTTTTCCTTTTGATATTCTTGCTAATTCGAGAGTTTGCATCCCAGAGCCACACCCAATATCTAAAATCAATGGTTGTGCTGATGGCTTGAGCATAGAGTTAAAAGCACGACGAGTAGATTCATTGTCACCTGGCCCACATCGTGGTAAAAGCTCATACACTTCACATAGATATTTCATTTCTTCCATTTACATTCTCCTTTTGAAGTATTCTACCCTAAACAAAAAGCCGTCGCAAGTTTTTAACTTGCAACGGCTTAGGATAAAAACTCCCCCAAGTGGACGAGTTTTGCAACTGGCTTACTTTTGAAAAATCTGCAAATCTCTCAAAACAATTACTTCTTACTATCTAAAGTTATTACCCCTAAGCTATGCCCTATCACCTCACAACTCTAAGGTGAATATTTCTTCTTAATGACGCTAAGCTCATCCATAGCAGTAAAAAACTTTGTATTA
>JAVCCC010000023.1 GCA_030765785.1 Candidatus Aceula lacicola
ATTAAAGGGTTTGAGAAGCTCTATTTTTATGCTCAAAAAGAAGGCCCTCCTACTGGACGCGCAATACAAGTTGGGGTTAAGGGCGATAATTTTGAGATATTGGATGAAATTGCAGGGAAAATTGTTATATATTTAGAAGGCATTAAAGGAGCAACAGATTCTTCAAGTAATTATATCTTTGGAAAGAAAGATCTTCGTGTTGTTGTGGATGAAGAAAAGGCAAAGAAATATTTGTTAACGGTTAATGATGTGGCGACAACCGTGAGAACTACTTTTTATGGAGGAAAGGCCACAGCGGTTAAGCCGCTAAAGGCTGAGGATGAAATTGATGTTCTTGTTCGTTTTCCAGAAGAGCATAGAGATAATTTGGATGTGTTTGATGATATTTTAGTTGAGAATAAGTTTGGAAATTTAGTGCCTTTAAAGTCTGTGGCTAAAATAGAAAAAAAAGAAGGCTTGTTTTCAATTACTCATCTTGATGGCAAGCGTGTTGTTTGGGTTACAGGTGATGTTGATGGTAAAGATGCAACATCGTTTTCAGTTAATGAGGTGCTAAAAAAAGAATTTGCTAACATTGAATCTGAATATCCAGGATATATTCTGAAATTTGCAGGAGAATATGAAGAGCAAAAAGAGACACAGGGAAATTTATTATTTTCTCTTGTTGTTGCTTTGTTCTTAATTTTTATTATTTTAACAGCTATATTTGGTTCTCTTGTTCAGCCATTTATCGTTATGATGGCAATACCTTTTGGTATTATTGGTGTTCTTATTGCTTTTATGGCTCATGGAAGACCTTTAACTTTTTTTGCCCTCATGGGATCTGTTGGTTTAACGGGTATTGTTGTTAATGATTCTGTTGTTTTAGTTGATTTTATTAATAAATTGAGAAAAGCAGGAAACGATAGAAGAGAGTCGTTGATCGAGGCTGGAAGAGTTAGACTGAGGCCAGTTTTGATGACGACGATTACAACGATTGTAGGGTTGCTGTCCGTTGCTTATGGAATTGGTGGCGGAGATCCATTTTTAAAGCCTATGGGCTTAGCTTTGATCTGGGGATTGTTTTTTGCAACAGGACTAACGCTTATTATGGTTCCGTGTATTTATGCTATTGTTGATGACCTTTCGGAAAAAGTTTTACGTCATTCAACGGTTAAGGTTAACGGGGGCGCTGAAGCAAAGTAATTATTTTAGAAATAATCGATTTTGCTGAAATGCGTATTTGAAGCAGGCAGTGTAGGATGGAACGGAAAAAAGTACTAGAAAAATAATCAGCGAGGCCGCAACAGCCACATCTGCATAAAAGAACGATTTGATCACTTTCCATTCATAGGAATGTCCGAGAACAAGAAACACTATCCTTATAGCGAAAAGTGATTTCCACACAAAAGTGTTTAAGAATCGTTTCTGAAAAATAAATAAACATAGAGGAATAAGGGACAATCCATCCACAACAACGCTTCCAATATTAAGAGCGTACCAAAGAAAGTAAGTTTTTTTAAATGCAATTAAAATTTGGTAATACTGGTCAACGGTAGAGTCGCGTGTCAGCAAGCTTATTGCATTGTTTATAACCGGAAAACAATAGGCAAAAAGGTAAAGCTTCCAAGCCCAATGTATTTTTTTGTTCATTAGAAGTATTATGCCATAGTTTTTTAAAGAAGTTGTAAAAATTTTGTTGAATTCGACAAACTTCTTTTCTTTGTTTGTGTTTTAAGATAAGATATTAATAAGAGTAATTTATTTAATTGAACTCCGACACGTTTTAAGTGCGGAGTAAATTTGCACAAATAACTTAGCGTTTCCTATAGGCGCGCAATTTATGTGCTCATTTAAGGATTTATTTATGAATCAAGAATTTAATAATGTTATCGACACAATTTGTGCTAAAGATGAGCGTTACAAGAGCGAAGCCTATGAGTTTATCATGGAAGCCCTTGCCTATACGCAAAAAAAGTTTCGCCGTTCCAAGCACGTTACTGGCCAAGAGCTTTTGGAAGGTATTCGTCAACTTTTAGAAAATAAATTTGGTCCAATGGTTTTAACGGTTTTAAAACACTGGGGTGTTAAGACGACTGAAGATTTTGGCCATATCGTTTTTAATCTTGTTCAGCATAAAATTTTAAGCAAAACGGAAGAAGATACATTGAAAAGTTTTCGGGAGGCTTATGATTTTCATGAAGTTTTTAGCGTTGATTATAAAAAGCGATTTGAGAAACAAGTCAGCCGCATGAGAAATTTTTAAAGATTTTGTATTATCCTGCCTAAGAAACATCTTATTTAGTAATGATGAAGAATCTAAAAGAAATTTCCGTTCAGTACATTAAAGGTGTTGGTCCTGCCCGCACAAAGACATTTGAGAAATTAGGTGTTTTTAGTGCTGAGGATCTTCTTTATCTTTTTCCTCGACGTCATGAAGACAGGAGAAGCATGACGCCTTTGTCGGATGTTAAGGTTGGAGAGTGGCAAACTGTTAGCGGAAAAGTTTTAAAACATTCTGGACGAAAAAGTTGGCATACAAAAAAACATGTTTATGAGATGCAAGTTGGCGATGATCACTCTCGTATTTTTTGTGTTTGGTTTAATCGTCCCTATCTTGATCGATATTTTGAGGTAGGCCAGCAAGTCGTTCTTTATGGAAAAGTTGATATTTACAAGGATCGCCTACAGCTCGTTTCTCCAGACTACGAGGTCATTACTGATGATGAGGAAGATCGATCTTTAAGCGTTGGCCGTATTGTTCCGATCTATCCTTTAACGCGCGGTATTTCACAGCGATACATTCGTAAAACAATTAAGCGTTGCTTAGATAAATATGCAACTTTAGCTCAAGATGTGCTTCCTTGCGCTCTTCGAAGAAAATATAAATTAGATAATCTTATTAAAAGTCTTTGGAATATTCATTTTCCAGAAGATGAAAAGAAGCAAGCTGTTGCATATAAGCGTGTTTCGTTTGAAGAGTTCTTTTTATTTCAAGTTTCTGTTTTGTTGCGTCGACTAAATATTGTTCAGAAAAAGGGATTTGCACATCGGATTACAGATGATTTTTATCAGGATTTTTTGGATCTTTTTAATTTTGATCTTACTAAAGCGCAGAAGAAAGTTGTTGATGAGATAAAACGCGACCTGTCCTTGAGAAGTCCTATGCATCGGCTTTTGCAAGGAGATGTTGGGTCAGGGAAGACTTTGGTTGCTTTTTTTGCATGTCTTGCGTCTGTCCAAAATGGGCACCAGGCTGCTTTTATGGCGCCAACTGAAATCTTGGCACGACAGCATTTTGAAGTTTTAAAGAAGGTGATTGAAAGCTCTTCTTTTGGCAAAATTCGAATCGAAATTTTGATGAACGAGACGGATAAAAAAGAAAAAGAAGAGATTGTTAAAAAAGTAAAACAAGGCAATATTGACATTCTTATAGGGACGCATACATTGATTCAGCAGGCCGTTGAGTTTAAAGATCTAAGCGTGGTCATTATCGATGAGCAGCATAAGTTTGGTGTTCGACAGCGTGCGCTTCTTTCGGCTAAAGGAAAGAGCCCGGATGTTTTAGTTATGACGGCAACGCCTATTCCACGCACATTATGCTTGACGCTGTATGGCGACTTGGACGTCTCAACGATTAATGAGATGCCTCCAGGGCGAGGCAAAATCGAGACAACTTTGTTTTCACATGATGAGGCACCGAGTGCGTATAAAATTATTAAAGAATCTGTTCAAGCTGGTCAACAGGCTTACATAGTCTATCCGATTATTGATGAATCGGAGAAATTAGAGTTAAAGTCTGCAGAACAGATGTTTAAACAGTTTAAAGCAAAAGAGTTTAAAGAATTTCGTTTAGGACTTTTACATGGTCAAATGAAGAAGCATCAGGCGCAAGATGTTATGCATAAGTTTAAGCAAGGGGATATCCAGATTTTAGTTGCCACAACAGTTTTAGAGGTTGGCGTTGATGTGCCCAATGCCACGGTTATGCTTGTTGAGCATGCTGACCGTTTTGGGCTTTCGCAGTTGCATCAGCTTCGGGGGCGCATTGGACGAGGCAAATTAGATTCAAAATGCCTGTTGATTGCAGAGCCAACAACGCAGGAAGGTCAAGCTCGATTGGATGCACTTCTTTTAACAATTGACGGATTTAAGATTGCGCAAGAAGATTTATTGATTCGTGGCCCTGGAGAATTCTTTGGACGACATCAACATGGGCTTAATGAGCTAAGAATTGCAAATCCTCAGACACAACTGGATATTTTGGAGCAGGCTAGAGCTGAAGCTATTGATTTGACAAAACAAGATCCGAGGTTGAAAAAGTCAGCAAATACTGTTATAAAGAGTACCATATTAAGAAGATATCCAAACTATTTAAAGAATATTTTATCGGGGTAATAAGTGAAAATATTAGCAGGAAAACTCAAAGGAAAAAATTTTTATATGCCACACGGCATTCGCCCTACTTCGGATATTATCCGAAAGTCGGTTTTTGATATTTTAGGTCAGGACTTAGAGGGATTAAGTTTTTTAGATCTTTTTGCTGGAAGCGGAGCTATGGGGTTTGAGG